>NZ_JAYMYJ010000160.1:0-162735 GCF_035668035.1 Candidatus Thiothrix phosphatis
GTCAAACTATGCACGTCTCCCCGGCAAAGCCGGGGGATTTCCCAATAGATTAATAGGTAACATCATCCGCTTTATTTCAAATGGGAATTTATTCCCATTTGAAATGTTCGTCAAGCCGCTCATCCCCGCAACACTACGATGGCGAAAATTGTTTGCCCCAGAATTGCTATCGCTCATGGACACCCCGCCCCTGCCACGTACAATAAAGCCCGTGTTTAAAACAGGAACAAAACCATGACGTATCAACCCGGTATCCTTGAAGACATTCCCCTCGCTGCCCGTTACTTGTTCTTTCGCCTGAAACCGGGAAGTGATCCGCGGCCATGCCTGCACGCGCTGGCTGACATCACCAATGGGGGTGATATTGTCATTGGCTTGGGGCAAACCCTGCTCAACGCCATCGGCGCCAGCATTCCGGGGATGGCCACCATGCCGATATTTGAAGGCAAAGGCGTGGCCACGCCTTCCACACCTTACGCGCTGTGGTGCTGGCTGCGTGGGTCAGACCGGGGCGTGCTGTTGCACAAAGCGCGTCAAGTCCGCTCGGTGCTGGCTCCGGCATTCACACTCGGGCGCACCTGTGACGCCTTCAAATACGCCGCCAGCCTCGACCTCAGCGGCTATGAGGACGGCACCGAAAACCCCAAAGGCGAAGACGCCATCGACACCCTGTTCCTGCAATCCAAAAATAGCGCGCTGGCAGGCTCCAGCTTCGTCGCCGTGCAAATTTGGGAACATGATCTGGACGCTTTCCAAGCCAAAACGCCGCAGGCGCAAAATGACACCTTTGGCCGTGACCGGGAAAGCAACGAGGAATTGGAAGATGCGCCCGAGTCCGCGCACGTCAAGCGCACCGCGCAGGAAAGTTTCGAACCGGAAGCCTTTGTCGTGCGCCGCTCCATGCCCTGGTCGAATGAAACCCAGGAAGGGCTGGTGTTTGTCGCCTTTGGCCATAGTTTCGCCGCGTTCGAGACATTGTTGGCGCACATGGTCGGCGCGGATGATGGCATTGTGGATGGCCTGTTCAGCTTCACCCAGCCGGTGACTGGCAGTTATTTTTGGTGCCCGCCAGTGCGTGACGGCAAGCTCAATCTGGCTGCGCTTTCCTAAACGGCTTGAAACCCCCACTATCACTGGCGGAGGCAACCACCATGACCACAGACACCCTGACCATCACCCAGCCCGACGACTGGCACGCACACTTGCGCGATGGCGACATGCTCAAACAGGTCGCCCCTTACACCGCGCGCCAGTTTGGCCGCGCGATCATCATGCCCAACCTCAAGCCACCCGTGACCACGACCGCACAAGCGGCGGCTTACCGTGGGCGTATCCTGCAAGCGACCCAGGCTTACCCGGATTTCACCCCATTGATGACGGCTTACCTGACTGACACCATCGACGCGCAGGAGCTGAAAAACGGGCATGGCGAAGGCATCTTCACCGCCGCCAAGCTTTACCCGGCCAACGCCACCACCAATTCCGCCGCAGGCGTCACCGACATCAGGAAAATCTACCCGGTGCTGGAAGTGATGCAGGCGATCGGCATGCCCTTGCTGGTGCATGGCGAAATGGTTGGCAACGACATTGATATTTTCGACCGTGAAGCGGTTTTCCTTGACGCCGTTTTACAGCCGCTGCTGGACGATATGCCGGAACTGAAAGTGGTGCTGGAACACATCACCACCCAAGATGCGGCGGAATTTGTCGCGGCAGCCAGCGCCAACCTTGCCGCCACCATCACCGTGCATCACCTGCAAATCAACCGTAACGACATGCTGGTTGGCGGCATCAAACCGCACTTGTACTGTTTGCCGGTCGCCAAACGGGAACAGCACCGCCTCGCGTTGCGCCAAGCCGCAACCTCCGGCAGCCCCAAATTCTTCCTCGGCACCGACACCGCCCCCCATGCCGTCACCGACAAGGAAAGCGCCTGTGGCTGCGCAGGCATTTTCAGTGCGCCCCATGCGCTGGAAAACTACGTGCAGGTATTTGACGAAGAAAACGCACTGGACAAGCTCGAAGCGTTTGCCTCCCTGAACGGCCCGGCGTTCTATGGCCTGCCAGCCAATCCACGGAAGATCACGTTGCGGAAGCAGCCGCAGGCGGTGCCTGCGGTGATCGGTGAAGGTGGCTTGGCGGTAGCGCCGTACCGGGCGGGGGAAACACTGCCGTGGCGGTTTGGCGACAGCTGACGCTGCCCGCCAATGCCATGCAGCCCTACAAACTGCCCACTTAGTTGACTTGTGCGGTGATGTTCAGCACGGCATTGGCACCAGCCCCCAAGTTGCCAATGTTCCATAATCCGCTGTTATGGTCATAAGCCCCCGCGCCATCATCAGCAACGTAGCTCAAGCCCGCAGGCAGCATATCGGTGACCTGTACGCCGCTGGCGTTCGTGCTGCTGGTATTGCTGGCGGTCAAGGTATAAACCACCGTGTCGCCATGTCGGGCAGTGGACTTGTCCAGCGTTTTAACCAGTGCAATATCGACGTTTTGCGGCGGTGCGAAGCCGAAATCATACGTATGGTGGTTGTAACCAAAACTGCCTAAGTCGGCGTAAGGGATGCTGTAGCTGGCGTAGGTTTGCCCGCCAGGAATGCTGCCATCCGAATCAATGCTGTCATTCGCCATGGCATTGGCCTGCGTCAGCCCGTTGACCCCCAATACCGCCTGCTTGCTGCCGCCAATGACATTGGGGATCCGGATTTCGTATTCAGAATTGCCGCCTGCCACGCCTGTCCCCGGAATAATGCCAACACCATTGTTATGGATGACATTGTCATTGGTATTGGCATCGGTGGCATTGGTCCCGCTCGTGAAATAATATTCGCCCAAAGCATCCGTGGTGGTTTGGCCTATTTTAACGCCATTCTTATACAGCTCGACAATGACGCCGCTGATGGGCGCTTCATTAGGGTCTTGTATGCCATCCCCATCACTGTCCACCCACACCCGGTTGCCGATTTCGATAAGCGCAGGGTCGCACAGGTATTCAATATCGCCCAGCCCGTTGCCCTTACCAAACAATGACAAATTATCCGTGTTGGCCACCAGCTCAACTTCCTGCGCCGCCTGGCCAGTATCGTTGGAAAACCAAGTGACGCCTGCTGAATACAGGTTAAGCGGATCATAGAGGGTGGAGGCCACACCCGTTGCCCCAGGCTGGTAAGCCAGTGACCCTAAAGCCGTCTCCTGGTGCTCAATGCGCTCATTGCCGCTACTATTGATAATCGTACTGACAATTTCATCATCGGTGAAAAACTCAGTCCTTTGCGGCGTCAGGGTTTCCAATACCCAGACACTGCCGCTAGGTGTGGCGCGCAAAATATCACCGACTGAAATGCCGGAAAAGTTGGGGCTGGAGCAAGTGCTCCCCGAACCGCTCAAGGTACATTGCTTGTATCCAGTCAAGTCACCCCAACGGTCACGTAGCCCGAGAACCAGGTTATTCTTCTGGTCGAATTCAATATCCGTCAACATCGGCATAGGGCGTAACCCGTACATGCCAAAAGTATCTGTTGTCGTCAGGCTATCGTTCCATACCTCCCAGCTGCACCCTACGGGCGGCGGCGGCGTATAGCCTTGCTGGGAATAGACAAGCCCGCAACCACGGTCAGCATTGCCCGCAACACCGTCATAATCCAGCGAAGCGCCATTGCCAGCAAACAACCCAGCCCCCCAAGTCTTGGTGACCAGATCATAGGGGAAAATCTGCATGCTCAGGTTCAGCGTCGTCGCGCTGGCACCGGAACCGTCACAGACCCCCCCGGCATACAGCGTGCCCCGACGCACCTTCAAGGCGAATGGCCGCCATACCCCTTGTGTGCACGTCGCGGCAGGCACCACAATAGGCGTCCCCACCGTTCCGGTCTTGGTGTCGACCGGATAAATGCTCTTGTCATACAAGTTCATCGCATACAGGGTGGACAAGTCATCGCTGATATCAATGTCCCCCAAACCCGCTTTTCCGACTGCGCTCATGACCAACGGGTCCCGTGAGGCTACCGTTGCCGGGCTAGCAGGCAACCCACGCGAACTGTTTGAGGAAGAAAAGCCAACATTGGGGATCGTCACCCAAGCAGCGGGTGCTCCCGGCGCGGCGGGATTGCTCAAATCTGTACGGAAAATCTGCCCAGCGCCACCCGCTGTCAAACCGGTATGACGTTTAATATACGCTGCCGTATAGAGCTTTTTGTTCATACGGTCATACGCTTGCCCATAGGTCGTCGCCACTTCCTGTTGGGAAGCCCCCTGCACTACGCTGGGTGACGTGCCTGAGACTGACGACTTGAAGACCTTGATGGCGTCAGACGTTTTTAGCGTATAGGTTGATGATGTCTGGTCACCACCCATAGCAACAGGCGTGGCCATATAGGGGTCGTTTTGGCAATAATCGCAAGGTTCATTAACCCCCAGATTGACATTGGCAGCCCCCGCGCTCACCACAGAGGCAGGTAAAAATTGCACCGTAGCGCCTGCTGTCGTGCCCGTGCTGTTAGGGGCGCTGCTGTTACTGCCGCTGTTGCTCTGATGGAATGTCGGGTAGAAATTTGTTGGCAAGGTGGTGAATTCCACCCGGAAGGGGCCTGTACCGGCGCTGGCATTAATGTTGTAAGCCCCTGAACTATCCGTGACTGCGGAGTAAGTGGCCCCATTGGCATCGTAGGCGGTGACCGTGACGCCCGCCACACCCGCATCCGTCCGTTGATCCGTGGCGCTGGCGCTATCCTTGACGCCGTCGCTGTCAAAATCCTGGAATACCGTCCCCAAGATATGTCCCGGAACGGCAACAATATTGGATACACCATCAAACTGAAGCAAAATACGCTCCATAGTACCCGCATCCTGGTTAGTATCGTCGCAAATGGAGAGTGTCCAGGTACCGATGGCATTCTCACCATCGAATGCGCTTAAAGCGGCGCTTCCTTCGGGATTAAAAACATTTTCGTAAAAAGAGGTTCCAACCGTATGGTTTGGCGAATTGCCCAGCGAACCAATATCCGTCCCCGCCTCATCATCAAGCAGGATATCCAGATTGGAGCCGCTGCCACCAACGTCAGTGAATAGGGCCACACTGGTCCCAGCAGGGGAGCGCAACGTCACATCCAGGTCACTACGGTAGGCATGCGTGATGGCCAAGCCTACGTTTAAATCACTGACTTTAAAGTCATCGGTCACGTTGATGGTAAAGTTGTTGGTGGTGGGGCAACCATTGTCGGTGATGGCCTGTTTAGGAACGGCTTCAAAGGAAAATGGCGCGGCGAACGAAGCCCTTAATGGAATAACCCAGATCAGTAACGCAACAAGTATCAACGCTGAATGCTGGCATGCTTTATTCATTTTAATATTGCCTTATTATTTAGTCTCAACCACTGCTTAAGCCAGAGAATGCTTGCCCCGGAATAATAATTTTAATGCATGATGAATGTTACAGGCAATACTGCCAGTATTTTCCTTGATTCTAACTGAACAGGCGGCAGCGGTTCGGCTTTGCCGCCAGCACCGCACCATTTAGCCCCCCCCTTTCAAGCAAGGGACAAATACATGTATGCATGGTCACAACGCAAACCCAGCCCATGAGCTGGCTGGCCTTTCCACTGTTAATGGGATAGGCCACTCCCGATCCCCCCATGCAAAAGCAGGGATCGGGAGGCCAAGCCAACCTACACCACCCGCGCCAGTTGCGCCTCGATAATGTCGCGGTACACGCTGTTGTCATCGCTGAAATACACCAGTGCGGATGACAGCTTGCTGGCCAGGATCGCAGACTTGATCTTGGCTGGCAGGTGCGCCACCCGCCCGCGGAATTCCGCCGTTTCACCCAGCAGCGCAGGCATGTGGCTGAGGATCGCTTTCTCGTAACGCGCATCCTGTGCCAGTTCCGGGCTGGCCTGGAAGTAGGCGAACATCTTGGCGTAGTGTGTGTTGATTTCCCGACTGAGCTGGCTGGAAATTTCCGTGTAAGGCAGGCTGCCCTGCGCGGTGCGGTGACGGCGGATAATCAGGTTCGCCTCCTGCTCTGCCAGCCGGTTGAGGATGACGAGCACGTCGCTGACATAACGGTCTTTGTTGGCCAGGAATTCCTCATCCGTTAGCATCAGGTTGGCAATGATTTCGTAGGAGGAGGAAATCACCCCGCACTTGTTGGCCGAAGCATCGCGCATGATCACCACACCCCGGTTTTGCAGGGCGATGCGCGCATCCGGGGTGATGAAGGAATTCGCCCCTTCCACAATCGCCCGTGCCGTCGGCGCGCCGTCGCTACTGAAAAACTGCTCGGCATTGTGCGCCGCGATGGTTTCTGGCCGCCCGCCCGCCGGGATGAACAAATCCGCATCCACCGTAAACACCAGCCGATTGTAGGTGGTGTAAAATTCATCCGGGGAAATCCAGTGCTCTTCCAGCCCGTTTTTGGTCTGGACCAGTTTTTTGTGCAGCTTGCGCATGCCCTCGGTGCGCTGCACATTGCGGTACAGGAGATAGCCGCCGACATGCAGGGCTTGCGGGTCAAACGCGTCCAGGTCGCTTTGCAGCACAATCGCCGACAGCGCCTGATGATCCAGACCCAGCGGGTCGAAAATCGCCCCCGTGCCATCGATGATCAGCTTGATCTGCACCTTGGGGCAGCGCTCCAGCAGCAGGCGCATGCCATTGCCCGCCACATCGCCATTGGGGCCGCCGGTGAATTTCACGCTGAAAGCGTCCTTGTGCATGTCGATGCCCAGCACCTCCTGGAGGGTGACTTCGGCGAAGCGGATCACGCCAATCGAGGTGACGCCGTATTCCTTGTGGTTGATGCCGACCTTCTTGCTGGACATGATGCCTTTGCCCAGGATGTAGCCGCGTTCCACCGCCTGCTGGGCAATCAGCTCGATCATGACATCGTGCATGTTTTCATCCGGCCCCAGCTCGATCGGCTCCTCCTCGCCGTAGTAATCGACCACGTTCGGGTCTTTGGCCTTGCCGTTTTCGGTCACAAACAGGTCGAGGAAGGCGTGGGTGAAAGCGAATTGCAGCTTGTACAAATACTGCAACACGGTCGGGCGCGGCGTGTCGGGGCGGGTGCTGAGGATGGTGACCATTTTCGAGCCACCTTCGTAAATGTCCTTGTTTTTCAGGTGCTGGGTGTGCGCCAACACGTAATTTTCGCGGAACAGGGTATTGGCGGTGTTGATGTAATCGTCATGCCCCTGCGTCATCAGCGTGCGCCAGCCGCCCCGGGCGATGTCGGAGAAGCCGATGTGGTAGCCGGAACCGCTGCGCCCGGAGAAGAAGGTGATGCGGAACGGGCGCTCCGGCGGCAGGTCGCTGGTGAATTCCGCCGCCAGGTCATCCAGATAGGCCGGGTCGAGGCGGAACGCCAGCGCATGTTTCTCATGGACGAAGAAATTGGTTTTCAAACAGCGGGTGATGAAACTGATGGTGCAGTTGAAAATAATGCGCCGGGTTTCATCCAGGAAGCGGCGGCCAGTATTGAAATTCGCCACCGTCTCCCGCGCCTCCGCCAGCAAACGGTTGTAGGCCTGTTCGCGGTCGGGGAAGTCCGGCTGGAAACGGGCATGGAACAATTGCACCAGATGGATGCTCAAGTCCGGGTTATTGTGGAACGCGCGCTGGATGCCCGCCGGTTCGAAGCGTTCCGGGTTGCTGTGCGCCAGATTGGTGTGGGCGAAAGTGATGAAGGCTTTCACCAGGCTGGCGTCCGGCCCGTTCATGGCACCGGTCGCGACCAGATTGACGAAGCTGCTGGAGGTTGAGGACAGGATCTGCGTGTTGTACAGCTCATGCTGCAACTGGGTGAACAGCGCCGAACCGCGCTCCAGCACCGCGCCTTCCTGACGCGGTTTCACGTAGAAGGTGGCGAGGAAGTTGGGGAACACGCCATTGCTGACGGTGACGATGAAGGCGCGTTTGACCGCAATCCCCAGCCGTTTGAACACCTCCATCACCTGCAACAGGAAATCGTGCTGCGGCGGGTTGCTGACGCCGAACATCAGCCGCGCCGTCTCGCCAGTTTCGGCGCTGTCGAACGGCTGCACGTCGAGGTGGATGCCGCCATGCCGCAAGGTTTGCTGGTACAGGTACATGACGCGGGCGATCCGTTCCGGGTGGGAGACGCTGACGTAGTGCGGGTTGTTGATCCACAACAATTTCAGCAGCTTGTGCAATTTGCTGCGGTCAAAATCCGCCAACTGGCCGGTAAATTCGGCGGCGACCGCCTGCTGGAGCGCCTCCGGCAGTTCCTCAGCCGCGTGCGCCTGGATCAGTTCGGCGATTTCCGCATCCGACTTGCGCACATAGTCGAAACGCATGACTTCCAGGCGCGCTTCGTCGTCGGGCAGCGGTGCCAACGAGGTGTTGATCTCCGCGTAGGACAGGCCGCCGCTGGCACTGCGGTTCCTGAGCAGGTTCAAGGTGTCATACAGGGAATTGGGGTAGCCGCGCAGGGCGATCATCAGGCGCTCTGGCCGGTCAGTCAGGCGCAGGTAGGACAGCCGGTGTATGCGGTTGAGGGCGCTGGCCAATACCGCCAACGCTTCGGCCTCATCTTCATTGAAACTGAAAAAGAACGGATGCATGGCGGTTTGCAGCCATTCCAGATTGCCGCCGATGCGCCCCTCCTGCCGCCGGGCAAGCTGCTCGACATTTTGCAGGACGGTGGAGGCGTTATTGCTGTTCATGGGTTCTCTCCTTCTTGTTTGGTGGGCGCGCCCAAGCGCGCTGGCATAGCGTAACAGATAGCCATAAAACCCTTGTAATGGCAGGGCATCGCCTCTCCCCTGAACGCAGATTTGCGGTAAACTTCCGGGATGAAACTGATACGCCGCATCTTCCCAGCCCCTGCTTCCGACCCCGGTTGCGTCGCCACCATCGGCAATTTTGATGGCCTGCACAAAGGGCATCAGGCCGTCATCCAACACGTTGAATGGAAAGCGCAGGCCTTGGGCCTGCCCGCCACCGTGATCAGTTTTGAACCGTTGCCGATCGAGCTGTTCCGCTCGCCGCCACCGCCACGCATTTACGCCCTGCGCGACAAACTGCGCCTATTGAACGGGATGAATGTCGACCGTTTCGTCTGCCTGCGCTTCAACCGGCGGCTGGCCAGCATGGAGGCGGAAGATTTCGTGCAGCATGTCCTGCTGGATGGGCTGAAGGTGCGTTATCTGGTGGTGGGCGATGATTTCCGTTTCGGCAAGGGGCGTTGCGGCGATTACCGCCTGTTGCAGCAGATGGGGGCGGAACAGGGGATGCAGGTGGTGGACACGCCCACGTTCCTGCACGATGACGAGCGCGTCAGCAGCACCCGCATCCGGCTGGCCTTGAGCACGGGGGAACTGGAACTGGCGGCGCAACTGCTGGGCAAGCCTTACCGCATTTCCGGGCGGGTGCGGCATGGCGACAAGCGCGGGCGCACCCTGGGGTTCCCCACCCTCAATATGCGGGTGCCGCAACATGTGGCGCTGCGCCGGGGCGTGTACGCCGTGCAGGTCTACGGGCTGGAAACGCATCCCGTCACAGGCGTGGCCAACCTGGGCGCACGCCCGACCGTGCATGGGCTGGAAAACCGGCTGGAAGCCCACCTGTTCGGCTTCGACCGGCAAGTTTACGGCCAGCACATCTGCGTGGAGCCGGTCGCCTTTATCCGTGATGAAATGAAATTCGCCTCACTGGACGAACTGAAAGCGCAGATCGCCCAAGATGCGGCACAGGCCAGGGCAGGGTTTCAGACCGCCGCCAGCACTTCCTGATGGGCTTCCTTGCTCAGGCGTGCGCCGAACACGGTGACAATGCGGGACGCCGCCAGACTGGCGAGTTTGCCTGCGCGCGCATTGTCCATGCCCTGCGCAACCCCATACAGGAAAGCGCCTGCAAACATGTCGCCCGCGCCATTGGTGTCCACTGCTTTGGCCGGATGCGCCGCAATTTCAGTGCGCCCACTGCCGTCCACCACTAGGGCACCCTTGCTGCCCAAGGTCACCACCAGTTTGTCTGCATAGGGTTTGATGGCGCTGACCGCTTCTTCCAGGTCGGTTTTGCCGGTAAAGGTGCAGGCTTCCTCGCGGTTGCAGAACAGGATGTCCACCCCATCCCCCAACATCTGGCGCACACCGTCGCCGAAATACGTCACCATCGACGGGTCGGAAAAGGTCATGGCAGTTTTTACGCCGTGCTCCCGCGCCACTGCACGCGCCTTCAGCACGGCCGCCCGCGACAATTCGGATGTCACCAGATAACCTTCGATATACAAGTAGTTGGCCTGTTTAAGCTCTTCCAGGTGCAGTTCCGCTTCGGAAAAATCCGCCGTAATCCCCAGGAACGTGTTCATGGTGCGCTCGGCGTCCGGCGTGACCATCACCATGCACTTGCCGGTGACGCCTTCGTTGGCGGAACGCACCTGATCCAGCTTGGTGACGACTCCCGCCGCATGCAGGTCGTGCATGTAAAATTCGCCGGTTTCGTCATTCGCCACCTTACAGGCGTAAAAAGCCTTGCCGCCGAATTGGCTGACCGCCACGATGCTGTTGGCGGCGGAGCCACCGCTGGCGCGCTTTTTCATGCCGAACGTCTCACTGAGCCCGGCCAGCAATTGCTGCTGCCTGGCTTCGTCTATCAGCGTCATCATGCCTTTTTGGATGCCGTGCGCCGCCAAAAACGCGTCCGTAACCTCGAACTCCTTGTCCACCAGCGCATTGCCGATGCCGTATACGTCGTATTTCATTTGCTTTCCAGTTGCCCATCAATGACATAAAACAAGCCTTGTACCTTATCCAGGGTTTCTTTTCCAGCATTACCCCAGCAATCTGATACACTTCGGGGGGTATGGACGAGAACATGTTCACCGCAATTATCCACGAAGTTATCCACAGGAGAAATCTTTGTGATAATTCATGGTAGGTGCTGGAAAAACAACCCATCATTTAAAGCCCAGTATCTCTACACATTATTTTTATATTCACATTGTCTGACAAACACTACGTTTCGTCTGAAAAATATGTTTTTTCATTGTGGATTAAGCCAGACATACGCTGGCCTGATAAACGGTAAAGCCTATCCAAACCGCCTGATATTCAACAGCCTGCCAGACTTATCCACAATCCGTAGCGGCAAGGTCACGACAATGTTTCACGTGGAGCCAGCATGACAACATGCGTAAAATTCTGATTATAAAAACTTCATCCTTGGGCGATGTCATACATATGCTGCCCGCCATTACTGACGCAATCCACTACCATCCCCGATTGACCTTCGACTGGGTAGTGGAAGAAGGCTTTGCCGAAGCGCCTGCTTGGCATCCGGCCATCAAGAACGTCATCCCGGTCGCCATCCGCCGTTGGCGCAAACACCTTTTCAATACAACAACTTGGCAGGAGATCGGCGCTTTCCGCCAACACTTGCAAGCAGCGCAGTACGACGCTGTGATCGATGCCCAAGGCTTGGTGAAAAGTGCCCTGCTGGCTTGGATGGCGCAGGGCAAACGCTATGGCTATGACCGCAACAGTATCCGTGAGCCCATCGCCAGCCTGTCCTACCAGCGGACGTTCAGTGTTTCCCGGCAACGGCACGCCATTACCCGCAACCGCCTGTTGTTGGCGCATGCGCTGGATTACACGATTGAAAGCCTGCCGCTCAACTATGGCGTCGCCAAGACACATTACCTGCATTTGGCATTGCCGTTGCCCAAGCGTTACATCGTCGCCCTGCATGGCACCAGCCGGATAGACAAGGAATGGCCGGAAAGCTGCTGGCGGACACTGATTCAGGCATTGGCGCAACATGACATCCATATCCTGTTGCCGTGGGGCAACCAGCGCGAACGGGAACGCGCCGGACGGCTGCTCCAAACCAACGCCAACGTACAAGTGTTGCCCCGCAGCAGCCTGAACGATCTGGCCGCCATACTGCAAGGCGCAATTGGCGTCATCGGCATGGACACCGGCCTGATGCATATTGCCGCCGCATTGGACAAACCAGGGTTGGCGCTTTACCCGGCCACCGAACCCGAGCTGACCGGCATCCTGGGCAACAGCAACAGCCATAACCGGCTGGAAAACCTAAGTGGGGCAGAGACACAAGACGCAGCGGCTGTTACCCGCCGCTTGCTGGAGTTGATTGGCGGCTGAAATGCCCGGTTTGCAGAAAACTCAGAACTTGCCCGTAAGCCTGCGCGGAAAACAGCAGGGCAGTATGGGAAAGGCGCAGATAAGTCCGTTCCGTTTGTGCGGGATGCTCCGCCTCACAGACCCGCACTGCACCGTCATTCGCCTCGCCCCACAAAAAAGGCGCGCCCAGGCCAAACGGCGCAACGCCAACCACTGCACCCCATTCACGCTTGAGAGTTGTGGGGACACCATCCCCGGAAAGGCCCTCCGTCATGCTGCGCCCAAACGCCATCCCCAATCCCGGCAAAGGTTGCAGGACTCGGGCGACCCGGCTGCCTTGCACCGGCGTCCCCAACGTCACCAACCGCCCTGGCGGCAATTCTGGATGCTGCGCCAACAGGTGCAAAGCAACGACACCCCCCAGGCTATGGCCGACAATATGCAGGGCATCGGTGGATAATGTCTGGATAAACCGGAATAAGGACTCAGCATTCTGCGCAGGCGTGCAACTGACGGAAGCATAACTTGGCGTTTTCACCGCATAACCGGCGGCACCCAACCGGCTTGCCAGGGATTGCAACATCAGCGGGCGCATCCAGATGCCGTGCAACAAGACCACGGTTGCTGGCGGGGAATCAACCAGCATCGTTGCCCAAGGAATTGCGCAGGCGGGTTTCCTCCTGCCGCAAGGCGCGCTGCTGCGAGTAAGAGCGCCACGCCAACGCCAGGACAAACATCAAGGAAATCAACGCCACCGCCACGGATACACGGGACGGGGAAAGCGGCTTTTCATCCGTACCCACGCCACCTTTGCCAGCCACTTGTTGCTCCAACATGTTCTGTAGGGAAACCGGCTTCTTGTCCGGCTGGGGCTTATCCTCGGTGTTGGTGGGGGCGGGTGGAATTTGATCAGCAAAAACCGGCGTACTCTCCGCCGCTTGTTTCTCTCCGGTGACGGACGCAGGCTCCGTTTCCGGGGCAGTCAGGGTCAGGCTGGGCGCAGCCGCCGCGCCCGGCTCCGCTGGCGGTTTGGGTTCAACGGTGGCGGCTTCAGGCTTGAGCGTTTTGAGTTGGTCATGCAGTTCCTGGTTTTCCGTAAACTGGCGTTTGATGGAAATGCTGGCTTCACGCAGGGATGCTTGCAGGTTCTGGATATGGGTGTCCCGCTGTTCCAACAACTGCTTTAGCTCCGTCAGTTCAGCTTGCAGGGCGGCATTGGCTTGTTTCGCCTTGGAGGCCCCCGCACCTGTCTCACCGGCCTCCGGTTTGGCGACTTTGGCGGAAGCAGCCTGCAATTCGGTGATGCGCGCATCCTTCTTTTCCAACTGCTGTTTGAGATCCGCCACATCAGTCTGCAATTTAATCAACAGGTCAGACTGCAATTTGGTCACCTGTTGGTTGTCAGCAGGCGTTTTAGCCGTTGCTTTCGACGTGTCCTGCAATTGCTTGAGCTGCTCATCCAAACTGGAACTGTGTTTCTGCTCATCCTTGAGCTGGGTGCGCAGGGTCTGGATTTCAGCCTGCAAACTGGCGACGCTGGCGGATTTATCCGGCTTGCCCGCCGATTTTTCACTGGCAGGCGGGGATTGTGGCTCCGCAGCCTTTTGTTGCCCTGCTTCGGTGGGCTTCTCCGGTTCCCCCGCCAAGGCAGGAATCTCCAAATAAACGCCACGCTTCAACAATCCGGGGTGGCCGGGGACAAATGCATGTGGATTTTTGGTGCGGAAAGCTTCCATCATTTGCCCCACGCTGACACCATGATCAGGCCGGTAGCGGCTGGCGATGTCCCACAAGGTTTCATTGCTTTTGACGGGCCCGTAACGCGCCGCCTGGACAGGTTGCAGGACAATGGACGCCGCCAGCAGCAGCCCCGCAGTGGCGACAAATGTTGTATGTTTCATGACTTTTCCGCGCAGACAGTCAAAGGTTAATTGGTTATATATAGCCGATCCGGCCATAAAATGCAGCCAGATCGGCAATAGCGTTAATAATAACCCGTTGTCAGACTGTTATGCACGGTTTAGCGAACAGCCTGACTTGGCGGCGGGATTTCCGACGGAGGCCGGTTCACCCAACGGCTTGCCAACAGGTACTTGGATTTTCCGACACCGCTGTCAGGGTTCAGTTCCAGCACGGCTTCCTGCTCCAGTTTTTCCAGAATGGTTTCAGCAATTTTTTGCCGTTCCGGTTTGCCGATCAGGGAAGGTTGCAGGCCAAGCGTTTGCGTGTGGCTCCGGATGACATCGGTCACCGCCTCCGTCACGGGCCGCACCGTCGGCTTGAGTTCGCCATTGAGGATGCGCGGGCGCACTTCCAAATAGATCAGCTTGAAAAAGCGTTCACGGGTCAGATCACGGACGCCGGAGGGCGGCGGCTCTGGCCGCGAATCCTGTTGCATCTCCACCGCCTGAACATTTACGGGCGAGGAAGCCGCCGACACATTGGCGAAAGTGGCGCCATCCGCCCCCTTCATGCTAAGGCGCATATTGCTGGCATCAGTGACAGCACGTTCCGGCACCACCTGATCCAGGCGTTCCTCAGCCTTGCCAACATCGCGGGAAATGGTGGCGGTTCCTGCGGCCATAGCCGGTTTCCCGGCTTCCGGATGGATCAGTTCGCCACGGGTGTCGCGCCCCATCAACAGCAGTGCCCGTTTATGGTCGGCCACATAACCGCCCACAAAATGGAAGGCGTATTCAAATGTGCCGATAATGATCATTGAAAACAGAAACGAAGCCCAAATGCCGCCAATATTGAACAAGCCTTTGAGCAGGCGGATCATGGCATAGTGCTTGTCCTCGTCATATTCCAGCGTCTTGGCCTGGCTGATGGCGGCGGTAAGGGCTGAACCCATCACCACGGCGGAGCCATTGGCGGCGGCTTCGGCAGCGGCCAGTTCCCCCTTGGCTTCGGCGATCTTGCCGTATTCGTACTGCTCGCATTGCTGAACCCGGCTGGCGCTACGGTATTTGCCCCGGCACGCCGCCAGTTCCGCTTCATGCCGCGCCACTTTGCCGCTGGCGGAAGAAAGTGCCCCGGAACTGGCTGGGGTGGCAGCTTGCGCGCTCAGGTTCTGGATGCTGCCCAACGCCGCCTGAAAGACCGGCGAGCTGGCCGAACGCTGGCGCACCGTGGCGTCTTCCCGCTCCATCGATTGCGACACCTCCGAAAATAGGCCGAAAAACACCACAATAAAAGTCGCCATCACCGCCGCCGGCCCTTTATAACCACTGGCGTATAAAAATGCCTGCGCCGCCGTGATGACGGCGGTGATCCCCAAACCCAGGATGGCGTTGGCCCACTGTTCGCCCGTCCAGGCCAGCGGCGTCATTTCGCCGCCGACATAGTATTTCATGACAAAAAAAGCCGACGCCAAGAACGCCGCCAGCGCCGCCAGCAACAACCACGCCTCTGCCTTGCGCAAGTCCGCCAACAGGTCGTGCAATGACTTGGCTTTAACCAGATACGCGGGCCGGTCTAGGTTGGTATTTGTATTGGAATCCGTCATAATGAATCCCTCCTGTCATAACTTATCCAGTGATACGGGAACCCGGCGTGGTGAAAGCGGCAACTTCCATCACGCCTTTCTTTTACATCCAGCCCGCCAGCATCAGCAGCACCGCCAGGAACCACAGCAGATGGCGGTCAGCGCGCAGGTTGTGCGCCGCCACTACCGCGCCCACCAGCACCAGGCCAATCAGCATGTAAGGCAAATGCAAGGTGGCGCTGGCCACATCATCAATCTGCCCCACGCCTGGCAGCAGGATCAGCACCCCCCATACGGCGACTGCCCATACCACCAGCAATGCGCGGGTGACTTTCCAGACTTGCCCCCATTCCGGCTTATCCGGCGTATCTTGCGCCACGGGCAGGTTGGTGGCGGGATCAACAGCGGCCAGATTGCTGGCCGACATCTCGGGATTCACATTCATAACGATGGCTCCTTCATCTGCGTTGGATAGTAAAAAAATGGGCAGCGCGGGGTGGCGGCTGCCCAAGAGCCGACCCGCCGGGCTTGCGGGCCGTTTTGAGTAGAGGTTTGGCAAACGCCTGGGAAGCTGCGCCCCGGCAGCCCCCCAACGCCTAGTAGCTGCGGAACAGGCCGACCATTTTGCCCTGTACCTGTACGCTCTCGGCGGGATACACCATCGGCTGCATGGCGCTGTTTTCCGGCCGCAATTCAATACGGCCATCCGGCAGGCGGTAAATGCGTTTGAGGGTGGCTTCCTCACGATCCACCAACGCCACCACGATGTCGCCGTTGCGGGCACTGTCCTGTTGCTGGATGACGACGAAATCGCCATCCATGACACCGATATTGATCATTGAATCGCCACGCACTTCCAGCGCATAACGGCCATTGCCGCTGAACATGTCGCTCGGGTTGATTTCGTCCTTGCCCGCAATGGCCTCAATCGGCTTACCGGCGGCGATGCGCCCAGCCAACGGCAAACCCAGCGCCAGTTGCGGGTGACGCGCCGCTGCCGACTCCGGCATCCGGTAGGCGCGCTTGCCCGCTGCCGGTTGCAGGCGGCCTTCCCGGATCAGCGCCTGCACATGTTGGTGGACGGTGCTGCGGGTGTTGATCCCGCTGGCCACAGCGATTTCATCCAGGGTAGGTGCGTAGCCATTGCGGGCGTACAGGTTCTGGATGATGTCCCAAATCTGTTGTTGCCGTCGTGTGAGCATATTGATTTCCTTCCCAACAAACCGAACAAAACACGAATCAAATATACGAACAACAACCGAAGCAGGCAAATCAAAAATACTTGCCGTAGATTCGTTTTTTGTTCGTTTTTACCGATGAACGGTAGAATCCACTTGAACAAACCCCGCTTACCGGCGGTGTTTGGAGGGTTTGCCTGTTATGTCAGCAGTGTACTGGTACGGCGGCGGGGCAGCGTCCGTGTCACGATGCGCCGCGTTGGGCGTTGGCGGGAAGTTGGATGCCGAAGTAGGTGACGACCAGCGGGTCAGTGGCGCTGGCGTTGCGCAATTCATGGGTTTCACCGGGTTCCACCGCAATGCAGCCGCCCGGCAAGAGGGCATATTCCACACCATCCACTGTCATCACGGCGCTGCCGGACTGGATCAGGAACACTTCCAACATATCGGCGTGGGCGTGCGCATAGGCGATCTCACCCGGCGGAAAGGTAGCTTGGGAAAAATTGGTCAGGGGCGGCAATTCGCCATCAGCGAACAAGGCCTGTTTACGGATACGCGCATTATGGCTGACGGTGGTCACCAGCGTTTGGGCGAGGCTGGCCAATTTCATGCGCTCACTTGCCTATGCAGAATGAACTGAAGATTTCCCCCAGCAGGTCATCCGGCGTAAACCTGCCTGTGATCTGCCCCAAAGCCTCCTGCGCCGCCCGCAATTCTTCCGCCATCAGTTCACCGGCGTTAAAGGTGCGCAACTGGATTTCAGCGCGCCCAACTGCCGCCTGGGTTTCCGCCAATGCCTGCAAGTGACGGCGGCGGGCGATGAAGGTGTCTTCCACTTCCCCCTGATAGCCCATGCAAGCCTTGAGTTCGGCGCGCAAGGCGTCAATCCCCTGGGCGTATTTGGCGGAAATGTAGAGGTGTCCGCCCTGTTTGCCGGGTGCCTTGCCGCTGAGGTCAATCTTGTTGTGCACGGTAATGCGTGGCAGGTGGGGCGGCAGCCGGGCGAGGATGTCGGCGTTTTCCGGCTCCTCATGGCCCGTGTCATCCACCAGCAACAGGAGCAGGTCGGCGCGTCCGATTTCCTGCCAGGCGCGCGCAATGCCGATCTTTTCCACCGGATCGTCACTATCACGCAACCCAGCTGTATCGACAATGTGCAGTGGCATCCCGTCCAGATTGATGCGTTCACGCAACACGTCGCGGGTAGTCCCGGCGATGTCGGTGACAATCGCGGTTTCCTGCCCGGCCAACGCATTCAGCAGGCTGGATTTGCCTGCGTTGGGGCGGCCAGCGATCACCAAATGCATGCCGTCACGCAGCAGGCTGCCTTGTTGCGCCTTGCCGGAAATGACTTGCAGTTGCTGTTTGATGTTTTCAAGCCGCCGGGTGACTTCGGCGTCCGCCAGGAAATCGATTTCCTCATCTGGAAAATCGAGGGCTGCCTCCACATACACGCGCAGCTCAACCAGTCCGGCCAACAGGGTGTCAATTGCGGCGGAAAACTCCCCCTGCAAGGAGCGCAACGCCGAACGCGCCGCCTGTTCCGAACCGGAGTCAATCAGGTCAGCGATGGCTTCCGCTTGCGCCAGATCCAGTTTGCCGTTGAGGAATGCGCGCTCGGAAAACTCCCCTGGCCGCGCCAGCCGGGCGCCCAGTTCCACGCAGCGCCGTAGCAGCATATCCAGCACCAACGGGCCGCCATGCCCCTGCAATTCCAGCACATCCTCGCCGGTAAACGAATGCGGGGCAGGGAAGAACAGGGCGACGCCATCATCCAACGGCGACCCGTCGGCGGCGCGGAACACCCGGTGCAGTGCTTTACGCGGGGCAGGTGACAGCCCCAGGATATTGACAGCAAGCTCAGGAGCCAGCTTGCCGGAAACCCGGACAATCCCGACCCCGCCGCGCCCCTGTGGGGTCGCCACCGCTACGATGGTGTCGGGATTGTCCCACATGAAACGCCAACCCTCAGGCGTGGCCGATCAGTTTCTTGTTGATGTACCACTGTTGGGCCATCGACAACCCGCTATTGACCACCCAGTACAAGACCAGGCCCGCCGGGAAGAACAGGAACATCACGGTGAAAATGATCGGCATGAACTGGAAGATTTTCTGCTGCATCGGGTCAACCTGCGGCGGGTTGAGCTTCTGCTGGAAGAACATGGAGGCGCCGTAAATCAGCGGCAGCACGAAATACGGGTCCATGATGGACAAATCCTTGTACCACAGGATCCAGGGAGCCTGACGCAGCTCCACACTTTCCAGCAGCACCCAGTACAAGCCCATGAACACCGGAATCTGCAACAGGATCGGCAGGCAGCCGCCCAGCGGATTGATTTTTTCCTTGCGGTAAATCTCCATCATCGCCTGCTGCTTGCCTTGCGGATCCTCTGCAAAACGTTCGTTGATGTCTTTCAACTTGGGCGAAATCGCCTTCATTTTCGCCATCGACTTGTAACTGACAGCCGAAGGCCAGAAGAACACGCCCTTGATGATCACCGTCAGCAGGATGATGGTCCACCCCCAGTTGCCCACAGCCTTGTGGATCAACTGCATCAGCCAGAAAATCGGTTTGGAAATGAAGGCGAAAATGCCGTAGTCCACCGTCAGGTCCAGGCCATCGGCAATCTTCGCCAAGGTGTCCTGATCCTTCGGCCCCACGTAAAAGCTATCCTTGAAAACGCCCGTAGCGCCTGGCGCGATCTGCTGGGCAGGGCTGCGCATCCCCAACACGTAGCCAGGGACACCCTGGGTTTGGGTCAACATGCTGTAGTATTGTTCATCCTGCCCATTCGGCGGCACCCAGGCGCTAACGAAATAGTGCTCCAGCATCGCCACCCAGCCATTCTTGGCGGTTTCATTCAATGGCGTATTTTCCTTCGCCAGTTTCTCAATGTCGCTGAAAGACAGCTTGGCGAATTTGCCTTCGTGATAATAAGCCCCACCAACATAGGCACTGACACCACCCAACATGCCGCCAGTCCGTGGCGGGGGCGGGCCGTGCTTGAGTTGGGCGTAAGCCGTGCCGCTCCAGACATTGGCGGAGTGGTTGGCCACTTCGTGTTCAACCCCCACCAGAAAACTGCCGCGCTTAAAAATAAAACGTTTCGTCACCATGACGCCATTCGCCCCCAGCCAGGTCAACGGCACCACCAGTTCATTCTGGCCTTCCGCCAATGTGTATTCAGGCTGTGCCGCCGTGTAGGCAGCCAAATGGTCAGGGGCCAGCGCCTTGGCGTCTGTCCCTGGCATCGCCTGATGCTGCAAACCGGACTGGGCCACGTAGTTGCGGCCTTGCAAGTCCAAAATTTTCACCGGTTTGTCTGCCTCATCCAAACTGACCGGATAGGTCGGCAAATCGGCCTCGAGAATTTCACCGCCGCGGGTATTGATCCTAAGCAACAGTTTGTCAGTGCGCACTGTGACTGTTTGCCCGCCAGCGGCGTTAGCCTCCTGGCCTGGCAAAGCGGCGGCACTTGCCGTTGGCACATCCTGCACATTGCCGTTGGCAGCAGGTGCGCTGGACAAGGTGGCTGCCGTTGTCGGCGGTTTTGGCGCATGATCTTGCTGCCAAGTTGTCCAAGTCAGGAACAAGACGAACAGCAGCATGAGATACAGGAGGGGACGTTGGGAATCCATGGGTAACGCAATCCGGTTATTAACGGTTAGGGCAGGGCAGATCCAGCGGTTTGCCCAGACCCGGCAGAGTATAGCTTGTGCAAACGCAACCATAAACCTTCCAGTTGCTGGAAAAGCTCCGTGTTGCTCATGGTGAGGACTTCAGCGCGGCACATGACCACGATGTCGACAGATGGAAGGGATCCTTGATGTTGGCGGAAGCTTTCACGCACCAGCCGCCGGATGCGGTTACGTTCATGAGCCCGCCGCAACGTTTTCTTGGCAATCGCCATCCCCAGCCGGGGAAACCCATCCTGGTTCAAAACTACGCGCGCTCCCAGGCCATTGACATGAAGGCGCTTGCCGTGCTGGAAAACCCGCTGGAACTGTTCCGGGCGGGTCAGGCGCACATTGCGCGGGAAGCTCGCCACTTCCTGCCGGTCGGTAACCAGCGCCTTACGGGATCAGGCGTGCGCGGCCTTTGGCGCGGCGGGCGCTCAATACCTTACGGCCATCAGCCGTCGCCATGCGGGCGCGAAAGCCGTGGGTGCGGGCGCGATGCAGCTTGCTTGGTTGATAGGTTCTTTTCATGACAAAACACCAGATGATTCATAAAACCGTTGATTGTGCTGCCCAGAAAAAATTTCAACTTCCTGACCAGCCAAAAAGGTGAGGCACATTAAGGGATTGCACTAATTTTGTCAAGCCCGTGATCAAGTGGCGGCGCTAGCTTGCGCTTGTGGATAACTCTGCCGGACGTCTATAATTGAGGGTTCCAACACCGCATTTCCCATCCGTTTCAATCACCCTGGAACCGTTTTGCTATGCTCTGGCAACAATGCTTACAACAGCTTGAACAGGAAGTCCCTGCCTATGAAATCAACACTTGGCTGCGGTCCCTGCATGCGGTTGAAAAGCGGCACGCCCTGTATCTGCTGGCACCTAACACCATTGTCCTGCAACAGGTGCATGAACAATACCTGCCGCGCATCCTGTTCCATTCCCGCATCCTGACCGGCGACAACGCATTTGACGTGTTGCTGCAGATTGGCTCTTCTGCGCCGCCCACGGTGACGCCATCCGCTGCCAGCCAAACACCGCCGACAACGCCTGCCCATCCTGCGGTGTTGCCCGGACCAAACACAAACACTGGGCAAACGCCAGCGCCTTCCACACCCACGCCGATCAGCGAGCGTTTCACCAATGCCTTGAACCCGCGCATGACCTTTGACAATTTTATCGAAGGCAAATCCAACCAACTGGCTTGCGCCGCCGCCCAACAGGTCGGCGACCACCCTGACACCACGTATAACCCACTGTTCATTTATGGCGGGGTCGGGCTTGGCAAAACCCATCTGATGCATGCCATTGGCAACCGCATCATGGAACGGGAGGCTGGGGCGCGGGTGATTTACGTTTATGCCGAGCGCTTCGTCAATGACATGATTTCCGCCATCCGCAATTCGCGGATGGAAGAATTCAAGCAATACTACCGTAGCGTCGACGCGCTGCTGATTGACGACATCCAATTTTTTGCTGGCAAAGACCGCTCAATGGAAGAGTTCTTCCATACCTTCAATGCCTTACTGGAAGGCCAGAAACGTATCATCCTTGCCAGCGACAAATTCCCACGCGACCTTGAAGGGATTGAAGACCGCCTGAAGACCCGCTTCAACTGGGGGTTGACTGTACAGATCGAATCGCCGGATATGGAAACCCGTGTCGCCATCCTGCGCAAGAAAGCCGAAGACGCCGGTTTGCGCCTGCCCAACGATGTCAGTTTCTTCATCGGCAAGCGCTTCCACTCCAATATCCGCGACTTGGAAGGCGCATTGCAACGGGTAATCGCCAGCATGCGCCTCAAGTGCGTCGCCCATGTGACCATGGATTTTGTGCAGAATGCCCTGCGCGACCAGTTGGCCAGCCAGGACAAGATGGTGTCGGTCGCCAACATCAAGAAGGTGGTGGCGCAATATTACAATATCCGGATAACCGATATGGATTCCAAAAGCCGCACCCGCTCACTGGCGCGGCCGCGCCAAATTGCCATGGCATTGGCCAAGGAGCTGACCAATCACAGTTTGCCCGAAATCGGCGATGAATTTGGTGGCCGCGACCATACCACCGTACTGCACGCCCAACGCAAGGTTGCAGAACTGCGGGGGTCAGACCCCAAGCTGGAGGAGGAATACCGCATCTTGTTCCGCACCTTAACAAGCTGAGGATAACCCCAGGGATAAACCTGCTGACAAGCTGTGGATAAGTTTTGCATGGAATGTTATCCACAGCTTGTTGACAACAAGACAGGCCAGGCAGACACAAGTTCTTTCCACAACATAAAGCTGTGTTTAGGACAGCAAATCAGATAGATAGTATATTTATCCACAAGCTTGTGGACGCTTTATTATTATTATGAGTTCTTTTATATATTAAGATAGATGAATAATGAGATTGATCCAAACCCGTGAACATCTGCTTGAGTCTTTGCAAGCAACCCTAGGAGCCATTGAAAAGCGGCATACCTCCCCTATTCTGGAAAATGTGCTGCTTCGCATTGAGGGCAAACAGTCATTCTGGAGAGGAACTGACTTGGAATTGGAAATTGCCACCCATGCGCCCATTATGGATGGTGTTGCTGGGGAAATTACCTTGCCTGCCCGCAAATTGGCCGATATTTGCAAATCCTTGCCTGCTGAAAGCATCGTCAACTTAGACGTCCAAGATGACAAACGCGCCCGTGTCACCTCAGGGCGTAGCCGGTTTGAACTGGCCACCCTACCTGCCAGTGAATTTCCTGATCTGGATGACATTGGGGAAGTCCAAAACTTTGAGCTGCCGGAAAACGCCCTCAAGCATTTGTTGGACAGCGCCTCCTTTGCAATGGCGAACCAAGACGTCCGCTATTACCTGAACGGCATGTTGCTGGAAGTGGGTTCGGAAGGGATACGGACAGTCGCCACTGATGGCCACCGTCTTGTCCTATGTTTTCAAAAGCTTGGAATGCCAGAACTGGGACAGCCCCGGCAGATGATCATTCCCCGTAAAGGGGTGCTGGAGTTGTCACGTTTATTGCGGGCTGACTCCCAAACACCTGTGCAGGTGCAAGTGAGCCAGAACCATCTGCGGACAAAACTGGATAACCTGCGTTTCACCACCAAGCTGGTGGATGGGCGTTACCCTGATTACCGCGCCGCTGTCCCTGGCGGTGGGCAGGTCCAGGTCGATTTAGACCGCAAGGCTTTCCGTGACATGCTTAACCGGGTGGCAATCCTTTCCAATGAAAAATTCCGTGGTGTGCGCCTGACATTGGGCGATAACCTGCTACAAGTGCAAGCGCATAATCCGGAACAAGAGATGGCAAGTGATGAGCTCGATGTGGCCTATAACGGCAACGAATTCAGCATTGGTTTCAACGTGACGTATTTGTTGGATGCGGTCAACCACCTGTCCAGTGACACGCTGCAACTGCAATGCAACTCGCCGGAAAGCAGCGCATTGCTGACTGACCCGAACGATGACAGCATACGCAACGTCATCATGCCGATCCGTTTGTAAACAACGGAAACTTAGCGTGTGTGGTTAAGCAAGGTCGCTGTCAGCAATTGCCGTATTGTCGCTTACACCGAACTGGAGTTGGCGGCACATGTCAATGTGTTGTACGGGGATAACGCCTCCGGTAAATCCAGCTTACTGGAAGCGTTGGCGGTTTTGTCCCGTGGCCGTTCATTTCGCACGCCGCGCATCAACGAATTGATAACACGCGGTGCGGATGAGCTAACAGTCAGCGTCAGGGTGGAAGATGGCGTTGCAGGTGGCAGTTACCCTGCTGGCATCTGCAAAAGCAGCCAAGCCACCCGTATCCGCATCAACCATGCTGATGTGGCGCAACAGGCGGAACTGAGCGCCCATATCCCACTTACCTTGATTCATCCCGCGTCGGTGGATTTGGTGACCGGAGGGCCTGCCATACGGCGGGCATTCCTGGATTGGATTGCGTTTTACCGCTTCACAGATTTCAACTCAACTTGGCGCAACTATCAACGCATCCTTAAGCAAAGGAACGCTTGCTTGCGCGATGCCAAGCAACGCCACGCACTGCCCCAATGGACAGAACAATTGATCGCGTTGCAACCAATACTGTATCGGTACCGGCTTCAGGCATTAGATGTCCTGCAATATACCTTGCAAGGCAACTCGGCATTACTG
This sequence comes from Candidatus Thiothrix phosphatis, assembly GCF_035668035.1. Lineage (NCBI taxonomy): Bacteria > Pseudomonadati > Pseudomonadota > Gammaproteobacteria > Thiotrichales > Thiotrichaceae > Thiothrix > Candidatus Thiothrix phosphatis. Next base: position 24,594 of record NZ_JAYMYJ010000160.1, read on the forward strand.
GCGAATTTAGGCTTGCCCTTGTTGCAACTCAGCACGGGCTTTCCGGCCAATGTCGATGTGGAGAACCGCCAACATCTGGAACAATTCTTCCGGGAACGATCAGGACAGGAACAGAAGCAGGGTTTCAGCCTCTATGGTGCCCACCGGACGGATTTGCATATCTTGCTGGATGGGGTTCCGGCGGTTCGGGTAGCCTCACGGGGCCAGCTCAAATTGCTGGCTGTCGCCTTGCTGCTTGCACAAAGCCATACAACTGCCGAGACGGAGGCAAAACGCGGTATAATAGCGATTGACGATCTTGCTTCAGAACTGGATGAGTCCAATCAGCAAGCATTGTACAATACGCTGCGCACAATGCAGCAGCAGTTGATTATTACCGGCGCTCATTACGAACCCTTGCGCAGATGGTTTGCCGATGCCCGTGTGTTTCACGTGAAACAGGGGAAAATGGTCTGCCAAGAAGCGCAGCGTTACACAAAAATGGATAAGACATGACTGACAAAAACACCTACGACTCATCGAACATCAAGGTGCTCAAAGGGCTGGAGGCAGTGCGCAAACGCCCCGGCATGTACATTGGTGATACGGATGACGGCACTGGCTTGCACCATATGGTGTTTGAGGTTGTCGACAACTCCATTGACGAAGCTCTCGCCGGTTACTGTTCGGAAGTCAAGGTGGAGCTGTTCAGTGATGGCTCGGTAAAAGTCTCAGACGATGGGCGTGGGATTCCGGTCGACATTCACCCGGAAGAAGGCCGTTCCGCCGCCGAGGTCATCATGACTGTGCTGCATGCAGGCGGTAAGTTTGATGACAACTCCTATAAGGTGTCCGGGGGGTTGCATGGCGTAGGGGTGTCGGTGGTGAACGCACTTTCGGATGAACTGGAGCTTACCATTCGCCGTGACGGCAAACTGTACCGGCAGGTTTATCATCTGGGCGAGCCGGAGGCACCATTAACGGAAGTGGGGGAAACCGAAGGGACTGGGACTGCGGTGCGTTTCCACCCTAGCCCCACTATCTTTACCCAGACCGAATTCCATTACGATATCCTCGCGAAACGCCTGCGCGAGTTGTCTTTCCTTAACTCCGGCGTGCGCATCAACCTGATCGACCGGCGAGGGGAAGGCCGTGAGGACGTGTTTGAATATGAAGGCGGCATCCGCGCTTTTGTGCAGCACCTCAACCGCAATAAAACACCGATCCATTCCAATATTGTGTATTTCAGCACTGAGCAGGACGGCATGGGGGTGGAGGTGGCCCTGCAATGGAATGATTCTTACCAGGAAAATGTTTTCTGCTTCACCAACAATATCCCCCAGCGTGATGGCGGTGCCCATTTGTCCGGTTTCCGCGCTGCCCTGACCCGCACACTCAACAGTTATATTGAAGAGGCTGGGTTGGCGAAAAAGGAAAAAGTCAGCCCGACTGGCGATGACACACGGGAAGGATTGACTGCGGTACTGTCCGTGAAGGTTCCAGACCCCAAATTCTCATCCCAGACCAAGGACAAACTGGTTTCTTCCGAAGTCAAAAGCGTAGTTGAATCCGCCATGAATTCGCGCTTGGCTGAGTTTTTGTTGGAGAACCCAACCGAAGCCAAACTGATTGCGGGCAAGATGATCGAAGCCGCCCGCGCCCGCGAAGCCGCCCGCAAGGCCCGTGAAATGACCCGGCGCAAGGGCGCGCTTGACATAGCTGGATTGCCAGGCAAACTCGCGGATTGTCAGGAAAAGGATCCTGCCCTGTCGGAACTGTTCCTGGTGGAAGGGGATTCGGCAGGTGGCTCCGCCAAACAAGGGCGGGACCGCCGCTCTCAGGCTATCCTACCGCTCAAAGGTAAAATCCTGAATGTGGAAAAAGCCCGCTTCGACAAAATGATCAGTTCACAGGAGGTCGGCACCCTGATCACGGCGCTTGGCTGTGGCATCGGGCGTGAAGATTACAACCCTGACAAACTGCGTTACCACCGTATCATCATCATGACGGATGCGGATGTCGACGGCTCCCACATCCGCACCCTGCTGCTGACCTTTTTCTACCGGCAAATGCCGGAACTGGTGGAGCGCGGCCACATCTACATCGCCCAGCCACCGTTGTATAAGGTCAAACGCGGCAAACAGGAGCAGTATGTCAAGGACGATCCGGAAATGGAGCGTTACCTGTTGCAACTGGCGTTGGATGGTTCCCGCCTGCACGTCAATGCGGAGGCCCCTGCCATTAGCGGCGAAGCGCTGGAAACGTTGGTGCGGCAGTACAACGCCGTCAAGCAGGTGATTGCCCGTCTGGCGCGCCGTTACGACCGCAGCTTGCTGGAAGCCATGTTGTTTGAATCCCTGCCATCGGTTGATGAGCCTGCCTCCATCAACGCGGAATCTTTTACCCTTTGGGTGGAAGCCGCGATTGCCACCCTGAATGCAGGGGCCAATGGCGCACGCACTTATTCTTCGGTGTTGAACAAGGTGGATGAGAGCGCCTGGACACTTGAAGTCAACCGCCGTCAGCATGGGTTGGATCATCGCATCAATCTGGACCGTGATTTCTTTCTGATGCCGGAAATGAAACTGTTGCTGAAAACCAATCGGGAACTGGAAGGTTTGCTCAGTGAGGGGGCGACCATTCTGCGGGGCGAACGCAAGCAGGACGCCCGCCGTTTTGATCAGGTGGTCGAGTGGCTGATGCAGGAGGCCAACCGTGGTTTGCAGATCAGCCGGTATAAAGGTCTGGGCGAAATGAACCCTGACCAGTTGTGGGAAACCACGCTTGACCCGAACAGCCGCCGCCTGATGCAGGTGCGCATTGAGGATGTCGTCGCCGCCGATGAAGTTTTCACTACCCTGATGGGTGATGAGGTCGAGCCGCGCCGCGATTTTATTGAAAAGAATGCATTGTCCGTTGCCAATCTGGACATTTGAGGTTTCACGTGAAACAGGAAAATCCCTTGTTGGACATCGGCAAGCTGCCGCTGTTTTCCCAAATCAGGCCTGAACACATTACCCCAGCGCTGGAGGTTGTGCTGCAGGAAAACCGTGACTGGTTGGCCAGGACTTTGGCCAGTGATATCCACTTTGCGTGGGATAATTTAATTGCTCCACTGAATGAGGCGGGAAATCGGCTGGATCGTACTTGGTCGCCGGTCAGCCATATGAATGCAGTGGTCAACACGGATGAATTACGCAAGGAATACAACGCCAACTTGCCGCGGCTGAGTGACTATCACACGGAGTTGGGGCAGAACGAGCAGTTGTACAATGCCATCCGCTACATCCGCGAACAGGACGGCAGTCTGGATACGTCCCAGCAGAAAAGCCTGGATGACAGCCTGCTGAGTTTCAAGCTATCCGGTGTCGCACTTCCTCCTGAGCAGAAAGAACGCTTCCGTGCCATCAGCCAGCAATTGTCGCAATTGAATTCCCGCTTTTCCGATAATGTATTGGACGCCACCAATGCGTGGAGCAAACACATTACCGATGGCGCAGAACTGGCAGGGCTGCCTGAATCTTCCCTTGAAATGGCGGCACAAACGGCCAAGCAACGTGATCTGGAAGGCTGGTTGCTGACCCTGCAATTTCCCTCCTACATCGCGGTGATGACCTATGCTGACGATCGTGAACTGCGCGCGGAAATGTACCGTGCCTACACGACGCGCGCCTCTGAACTTGGGGCTAATCCGGATTGGGACAACACCCAGGTGATGCGCGACATCTTGCGTTTGCGTCAGGAAGAAGCCGAACTGCTTGGTTATGACAACTATGCCGCCTTGTCGCTGGCGACCAAGATGGCGGAAAGCCCGCAGGAAGTGCTGGATTTTCTGCAAAGTCTGGCGGGGAAAGCCAAGCCTTTCGCTGAAACGGAGTTTGCGGAAGTGCAAGCATTCGCCCGCAGCCAATTGGGTTTGGACGATGTGCGGGCGTGGGATGTGGCCTACATCAGCGAAAAAATGAAACAAGCGCGTTTCGATTTTTCCGAGGAAGACCTCAAACCCTACTTCCCTGCCGACCGGGTGATCAGTGGTTTGTTTGCGTTGGTGGGAAAACTGTTTGGCGTGCGCATCGAACAACAGCAGGCGCACATCGACCTGTGGCATCCTGACGTGCGTTTCTATTTGGTTCATGACCGTACCGGTACGGTGCAGGCCTGTTTCTACCTCGACCTGTATGCGCGCCAGCACAAGCGGGGCGGTGCTTGGATGAGTAATTTCTGCGGGCGTTTCCGTCGCCATGATGGGTTGCAAATTCCGGTCGCCTTCATGACCTGCAACAGCAGCGCGCCGGTTGGCGACAAACCTGCACTGTTCACCCATGATGAAGTCGTCACCCTGTTCCATGAGTTCGGTCATGGGCTACACCACATGCTGACGCAAGTCGACTACCCCGACATTGCGGGGATTAATGGCGTGGAATGGGATGCCGTCGAACTGCCGAGCCAATTCATGGAAAACTGGTGTTGGGAACGCGGCGTGTTGGATATGATCGCCGCCCATTGGCAAACTGGCGAACCATTGCCGGAAGACCTGTACCAGAAAATGCAGGCGGCCCGCCATTTCCAGACAGCGATGGCGACGGTGCGGCAGTTGGAGTTCGCTATGTTCGACATGCGCCTGCACCTTGATCCGCAGGCGGCAGAGCCGGGCAGGCTGGAAACCATCCAGCAGCAAGTGCGCGATGAGGTCGCAGTGGTCAAGCCACCTGCCTTCAACCGCATGGCGCACAGCTTTTCGCATATCTTTGCGGGCGGTTACGCCGCAGGCTACTACAGCTACAAATGGGCGGAAGTGCTGTCTGCCGACGCTTTTGCCCGCTTTGAAGAGGAAGGGCTGTTCGACGCGGGCGTCGGGGAAGCGTTCCTGCATGAAGTGCTGGAAGTGGGCGGTTCCCGGAAAGCGATGGAGTCCTTTACTGCCTTCAGGGGGCGCAAGCCAACGGTGGACGCACTGCTGCGCCACAATGGGCTGACGGAAAAAAACGGATGAAAGTTGCCACCTGGAACGTCAACTCCCTGCGGGTGCGGCTGCCGCATGTATTGCAGTGGCTGGCGGCGGCGCAGCCGGATATTGTGGCCATACAAGAAACCAAAATGGTTGATGGGCAATTTCCGTCAGAGGAAATTGCGGCATCTGGCTATCAGGCTGTGTTCTCAGGGCAAAAGACCTACAATGGCGTCGCTATCCTCAGTAAGTCAGTGGCGGCTGATGTTGTGACGGACATCCCCCATTTGGACGACCCGCAACGCCGCATCCTCGCCGCAACGGTTGGCGGTCTGCGTATAGTCAATTTGTATGTGGTCAATGGATCCGAGGTTGGCTCCGACAAATACGCTTACAAGTTGGACTGGCTGGCAAAAGTCACTGCCTGGTTGCAGGAGCAGGCCGCCCAATATCAGAAACTGATAGTGCTGGGTGATTTCAATATTGCGCCGGAAGACCGTGATGTGCACGATCCGGCGGCCTGGGCCGGAAAGATCCTTTGCTCCGAACCTGAGCGCACCGCATTGTCTGCCCTGCAAGCCATTGGCTTGAGCGATGTCTTTCGCCAGTTCGAGCAGCCGGACAAGTCGTTCAGTTGGTGGGATTACCGCGCTGGCGGCTTTCGGCGCAATCTCGGCCTGCGTATTGACCTGATCCTTGCCAGCAAAGTGATGGCTGATTCCTGTTCAAGTTGCATCGTTGACCGTGAGCCACGCACCTGGGAAAAGCCTTCCGACCATGCTCCGGTTGTGGCGGAGTTTGTTGGGTGAAGCCCTATATCTTGCTGGGTGTGTGTGTTTTTGTTTTGGCGCTGGCGGGTAAGTATTTTCTGTTGTCGCCGTCATCTGCTCCAAATGATTCCCATGCTACTCTGCTGTCCCTACAGGAACTTTGCGACTTGCGTCAGGGAGCCTGCTCCGCCCGTAATGATGCAGGCGTATCTATCCGTTTCAGCATTACACCCAATAGCATTCCTTTGATGCAGGAACTGGTTGCCAGTGTTGAAACTGCCGGGCTGGGGCAACCAGTTTCCGCCAATCTGACGGTCGAAGGCGTGAATATGTTCATGGGGTTTCAATCGGCAGATTTGCAGGCGGGCAATTCTACAACAGTATTACAGGGTAAATTTACGCTGCCGGTGTGCTCGATGCAAACCATGCAGTGGAAAGCTTCGGTGCTTGTGGTTGCCGCCGATGGCCAACAGTATCGCGCTGACTTCCCGTTTACGACCTCCCGCTAAAATTCCTTTGTCCCTTTGCCATCAGCCGCAAAAATGCGGTGGCCTGTCTGGCAAATATTGTTATTGAATCCATAATCGCTTTCTATTGGGAATGTGTCGGAACGCGGTATAGATTTAAATGACAACAAATAATAAAAATTCACCATTTCCTCTGCGAAAATGGCTAAAAGAGTGTTTTTTGACTACAACAGGCAGGGGGAGCGGAAATCAGCCCCGTCATGTGCTGACGGAGGAATACTCCATGAAAACTCGGCTTGGTGCAGCAAGCAAACTAGGTGCCTGCGGTTTGTTGGTGGCGGGATCCGTCAGCATGGCAGGGATTGATCCACAAGTTTATAAACAACCTGAACCTGAAAAAGGCAAACCAACCTTGTTGGAAGAAGTCGCTGGCTGGGTGAACAGTGCTGCGTCTTTGGGTTCCGGGCATTCCCCCGCATTTTATTGGATAGAAACGCCGCCAGTGCAGGATGATCCCCGTTTGCAGCAGGTAAACAACGAAAAACGGGAACATTTGTTGGCGCACCTGCCCTTGCCTGACACACTGCAACGGGTGGTGGCTCCAGGTGGGATGTTCCGGAGGGTTGAAAATACTCCGGCTGCACTGAAAGAGGATTTGCCCCAGCGTCAAGGGCATGAAGGTTTGATAATTCAGCAGCCTAACCTATTGCTGTCCGCGAATGTCCCCGCAGCCCTGCAGCTTGGCAATGCGGATGTGATTTGGGAGATTCATGCGCGGGATGGGGGGGAAGACCGGCAAATGGCGGGGCGTTCCCTGCAATTGTCTTTGCCGGTTGGGGGTTACGAGGTCAATCTGCAAATTGGCGGGTATGAGGAGCAGGCGTCTGTTGAAGTGGTGGATGGCAAGCTGGCGGCTCCCAACTTTGCGGCTGACATTGGCCGCTTGCGGGTTTCCAGCAATATGCAAGCGGATTGGCGGGTGGTGGCTGCGAGTGGCCCAGTGGTGGGACGTAATGTGTTGGAACACGCGGGTGGCGACCAGATCAACACGATTGTGCCAGTGGGTGAATATGATGTGACCGCGACCGTCAACAGCGCCCGCCAAACGCAACGGGTGCGGGTCAACCGTGGCGAAGTAAGCACCGCCAGTATCTCGGTGCCAACTGGTACGGTCAGTTTGGTGGCGACGCTGGGGAATTCCCCCGCCATGCGTCCCATGCGCTGGACTTTGTACCGGCTGGATGGAGGCAGGCAGGAAGTGGCTTCCCCCCGACGGCATTCCGCCATCCTAGTGGTGGCTCCCGGCCATTATGAAGCCGTCGCCAATCTGGATGGCCGTGAACGGCGGCGGGAGTTTACTGTATTGAACGGCAGCAATAACAACATTGTCATGGCGATGGATTAAGCCATGCCCTCCCCCCGTATTGGCATTGCCCTGGGTAGCGGGTCATCACGCGGATGGGCGCATATCGGCGTCCTGCGTGCATTGGCGGAGATGGGGATTCATCCAGAAATCGTTTGTGGTTGTTCAGTAGGATCCATTGTCGGGGCCGCTTATGCTGCGGGCAATCTGGATGCGCTGGAAAGCTGGGTGCTTTCCCTGTCCCGGTTGGAATTGATGCGCTTTTTTGAGCTTAATGTCTCCCTGAATGGTTTTGTCAAGCGTGACAAGCTGCAACAATTTTTCCATTCCCATGTGTGTGATGAAACCCTGTTGATTGGGGAACTGCCGCACGCATTCGCCACGGTTTCCACCAACTTGGAGAATGGGCGTGAACTTTGGTTCAGCGAAGGGTTGGTGATGGATGCGGTGTGGGCTTCCATCGCCCTGCCCGGCTTGTTCCCACCGTTCCGTCACCGAGGCCAATGGCTGGTGGATGGCGGCCTGGTCAATCCGGTGCCCGTCTCCCTTTGCCGTGCTTTGGGGGCGGAGGTGGTCATCGCTGTCAATCTGAATGGCAATGTCGCCCGGCGTTACGCCCATCACACCCAAAAGGCTCGGGTGGATAAAAAGGCTGTCCAACCGGCCAGTGCCAAGCCCGAGGGGCTGGTGGATAGCTTGGCGGCTTCTTTGCGTGAATATTCCTCTGCATTGCTGCCGGACAGCAGCCGTGACAAGGAATATGTCCCTGGCCTGATGGATGCGTTGGCGGCTTCCATCAATATTATGCAGGACAAGATCACCCGCAGCCGTATGGCAGGCGACCCGCCGGAAATCCTGCTGGTGCCACGGTTGGAAAACATTGGCTTGCTGGAGTTTTTCCGTGCTGAAGAGGCCATCAGCGAAGGCCGCGCTGTGGTGGGGCGGATGCAGGCAGAAATCAATGGCTTGCTGGAGTTGTGACGGTTATTCCCCGCGCTTGCGCAGATAACGGGCGTCATCGAACAGCGGAATCCATTGCGGCGCATACACGATGGCAATGACGGTCAACATGCCGTTGAGCAGCCCTTCCGGCAGCATCAGCAATGGAATGTAGGGCAGATAATAGGTTTGCAGGTAATAGCCGGAAAAGGCATCTGTCCACCAAAGCAGCAGACTGCCGACGCAGACGGCCAAGATGACGCCCAACACCGCCGCAAAAAAGGCGTTCACAAAGACGAACACGAAAATATTGGTGGGTAAGTGGCGCTGGCTCCAGCGCAGCAAACCGTAGGTGACCAGGATTGGAATCCCCCCCATTACCAACGTGTTGACAGGGATGGCGAGGAACCCTGACCCCAGCCGCCAGAAGGTTATGCTGACAATGGCGGTGGCCGCAATCAGCGCCAAGCGCCAACCAAACATCAGGGTCATGACCGTGATGCCCAGGAAATGGAAATTGAGCCTGTCGCCGATGCCAGCCCTTAATATCCAGATAAGGCTTGCAAATGCGATGGTGCCTAGGTAAACATGCGTGTGTTCGCGCACATAACCCCAGGGCGCGCGCCGCAAGGCGTTTCCCAATAAGATTATAAAGGCAAAACTGGCGACTAACAGCCAGTCTTCATTGAAAACACTAGCAGGTATGTCCATGCAAGCAATTCTCTCACGGTTACTGGCGGATCAGCCACAATTCCGCAAGGCGCTGAAGTTTCTGTTCATCAGCTTGATCCTTGTCGGTTTGGTGGTCGCATTGATGCCCATGCGCGGCATTAACCTTGATGTCGATAACGCCGATAAACTGATTCACGCCACAGTTTTTTTCGGCTTCACCCTCCTATTGGATTTGGCGACTGCCCGCAGTTTCTGGTGCTGGAAAGTACCTTTACTGTTATTTTATGGCGCTTTCATTGAGATATTGCAAGCGTTCACGCCGTGGCGTTCTTTTTCTGTGGCGGACTTTTCCGCAGACGCTACCGGTTTGCTGCTCTATTGGCTGTTGTGGCGGGTCTGGCTGCAACGTTATCTCCCGCACGCCAACGGTTAATGGTCAGTTGTCCTGCTGCTGTGCGTCGCTTTCCTGGTAGATTTCCACCTTGGCGTCCGTGATTTGATAACCGGCCTCAGCCAGATTGGTGTGAACCTGTTTGGTGAGGATGGTGCCGGAAACCCATACAGGCTCATACATCTGCTCCATGCCAATGCTTTTGCCTTCCTGCGGTTTGACTAACAGGGTTTGGTTGAGCGGCGGCGGTGGCACATGGATACAGGCGCCAAAATAAGGCACCAGCAGGAATTCCTTGACCATGCCCTTTTTGTCATCCACCTCCAGCGGGGAAATGAAGCCCGCGATCTTGATCTTTTTGCCATCCAGGGCGGGGTTGACCGGCGCGGAATTGAGTTCGGACTGCATCTTTTCCATCACGGCGTTTTCCGCCGGGTCGCCTTCTGGAATGGAGTCGATTTGCGGCTGATATTTTTTGACGATGTCTTCCAGCCCCTGTCCTGGCAGTTCAAGGTCTTCCCAGGCGGTCGTGGCGTATTCGCCACCCTGCTTGGGTTTGCCGTCGGCTTGCTTGGCGACGTCCTGGATTGGAGTCCCAACCGCCGGCGCATTGGCGGGCAGGTCGGCTTGTGCGGTCGCGCTCTCGGCTTTTTCCTTGCCGCAAGCAGCTAGCAGCAGGCTGAGGCTGGCGGACAACATTATGGACAGAATCCGTTTTTTCATCTCACACCCTTACGGTCAAACCATCTTGCAGGGAACGGCGGTAAGCGGCCGCTCCCGGAATCAGGCTGAACAGTAACGCAAGCGCCGCTGCGACTGCAAGCAGTAGGCTGGCTAGGGAGCCTGCATCCAGGGCAGTGAGTTTCTTGATAGTATGTCATCGGTCAGGCACACAAGGGTAATACTGGTTTGGTTTACCAATAATCGCCCTGTTTAAGGCGGGAAGAGGGACGCTAGAGATAAACAGGGAGGCGCCGGATCCGGGCTAAAGATCCGGCGCGTTTGCAAGCGAAGCATTATGGGGGCTGATCACTTCGCCTGTCCCCGCACAACCACGTTAGAAGGAAGAAATAGGGATAACTTCCATGTTATTTTTTCATTCCGTTGGTCGTATCCTTAATGTAGCCTGAATGGGAAAAAATTCAAGGGCTAAGACCAAAGATTGGTCATAAATATTTTACGGCCATGGAAGTTATGATCGCTTTGCCGTAAAGTGAGGCATTCCATTTGGATCAGGCACGCAGAGGAATTGATGTCCGACACTATCCGTATCGCCACCCGCACCAGTCCCCTCGCCATGTGGCAAGCCGAGCACGTTGCCCGTCGCCTGCAGGAAGTTCACCCCGGCCTCCAGGTTGAAATGGTGGGTATGGTCACGCGTGGCGACAAGATATTGGATAGCCCCTTATCCAAAATTGGCGGCAAGGGCTTGTTTGTCAAGGAATTGGAAATGGGTATGCTGGAAGGCCGCGCTGACATCGCCGTGCATTCCATGAAAGATGTGCCAATGGAGTTTCCAGATGGTTTGCACCTGCCAGTCATCATGGAGCGTGAAGACCCGCGCGATGCCTTTGTCTCCAACCGTTACCGTGATCTGGATGAATTGCCGGAAGGCGCGATTGTCGGCACTTCCAGCCTGCGCCGTCAGACCCAGATTCGTGCGCGTTACCCATATTTGCAAATCCGGGATTTACGCGGCAACGTCAACACCCGCCTAGGCAAACTGGACAACGGCGAGTACGACGCCATTATTTTGGCTGCCGCCGGGTTGATCCGTCTGGAGTTCCAATCCCGCATCACAGCATACCTCTCTACTGAACAAAGCCTACCCGCGATCGGCCAGGGCGCTGTCGGCATTGAGTGCCGCCGCCATGATCCCCGGGTGGAAAACCTGCTGGCTCCATTGCTGCATCCGGAAACCGCCGTGCGGGTGCGGGCCGAGCGCGCCATGAACCAGCGCCTTAATGGCGGTTGCCAGGTTCCGGTGGCTGGTTTTGCGGAACTGGTTGACGGTGCCCTGAGGATGCGCGGCCTGATCGGCTTTCCAGATGGTTCTGCGCTGTACGCCTGCGAAAAGTTCGGTTGTGTGGTGGATCCAGGCGCGCTTGGTCTGGAAGTGGCCGAGGATCTGCTGGCTCAAGGCGGTGACCAGGTGTTGAATTCACTGGGCATCCATGCCTGACATCTTGCGCGGTTTGTCTGTTGTCGTGACCCGCCCTGCTTCACAGGCTGCCGGTTTTCAGCATTTGTTGGGAGAGGCCGGGGCAACGGCTGTCTTATTTCCGGTCATTGCCATTGTTCCGCCTGAAAATCAAGCGGTTGCGAAGGCGGTGCTGGCTGGGTTGGATGCTTATGACACCGCTATTTTTATCAGCGCCAACGCCGTCAGGTTTGGTCTTGAATTGTTGGATGAAACACTGCAACAGTGTTTGCGGCGGCTTGTCATTGGCGCTGTCGGTAAACAAACCGCCGAGGCATTGCAGCAGTGCGGTTATCCTGTCCAATGGGTCCCTGGTGGGGCGTTCACGAGTGAAGCGTTTCTGGCATTGCCGGAAACCCAGCAACTGGCGGGTAGGCGCATCCTGATTTTCCGTGGTGAAGGCGGGCGTGAGTTGCTGGCGGAATCTTTGCAGCGGCGCGGCGCGAGTGTGGATTATGTGGAAGTCTACCGGCGGGTTCGCCCGAAAATTGACGCCAACTGCCTGAAACAGCGTCATAAACAACAACAGCTTGATATAATTGCCATCACTAGCAGCGAGGGGCTTTTGAACCTGCTCGCCATGCTGGATAATCCTGACTGGATAAAAACGGTTCCCTTACTGGTTGGTAGCCAGAGGATAGGGGAAACGGCGCGGCAGACCGGCTTTACCGGCAGCATAGTCATCGCAGATAACCCGAGTGATAAGGCCATGATGCAAGCGCTTTCGCATTGGGTACAGGAATGCCAATAATGATCGATAAACCAGCGACACACGAAGCAAAAGATTCATCAACATTCGATCGCAAGGTCGACGCCATCGACAGTCTGGACAATGATGCAGGCAAGGCTCCGAAAGCAGGGAGCGCGCGTTTCGCCCTGTTCCTGGCAGTGCTGGCCCTGCTGTTCACCTTGATCGGCATCGCCGCCGGTTACAAGCATTGGCAGCGTATGAATGACAGGGCGCGCAACAATGCCGCAGATATTGCCGAGTTGCGCAAACAGTTGCAGGAGACCCCTGCCCGTGATTCATTGGACAGGTTGCAGAAAGAGCTGGAGGACAAAACGACGCAATCGCATGCCAACAATGAGCAGATGCAGCAGGAAATGGCACGCATGCTGAACCAGACCCGCCAGTTTGCCGATACGGTAGCCTCCCAGATGGAGCAGATCACCTTCTTGCAGGCAAAGGCGCAACAAAACGCCGCCCCAGCCAGTTCAAAGGAATGGCGGGTGGCGGAAGTCGAATTCCTGTTGCAGCTGGCCAACCGTTCCTTGCATCTTGGCCAGGACGCCCGCACCTCGGTTGTGGCGTTGAAGGAAGCAGACTCCATACTGGCAGAGGTGGGTTCGGTTGTTTACTTGCCCGTGCGCCAACAGATCGCCCGTGACATTTCCGCCGTGGAAGCCGCGCCAGCACCGGATGTTGCCGGGATTTCCCAGCATATCAATGCGCTGATGCTGGAGCTGAAGCCGTTGCCTACGCTGGCTTCAGGCTCTGGCAAGCAGGTGGAACTGGCAGGGGAAGAAACAACGGACGAGGGGAATTCTTTGTGGGCTGATTACAAGCGAAAATTCATGAATGCGCTGGATGAGGCGATCGTTATCCGTCGGCACGACAGGCCAATCCAATTGGAACTGGATGCTGAGGCGCGCCTGAATCTCTATCAGTTATTGCGTCTGCGCTTAGAGAGCCTGCGCCTGCTGGCGCTCCAGCGTGATAATGCCGGTTTTCACGCTGAACTGGGCTTGATCAGGGAGGCTATCAACGCCTATTACCCGCAGGGTCAAGATAAACCCTTGCTGACGGCGCTGAATGAGTTTGACGCATTGGATCTGCAACCTAAACTGCCGGATATATCAGCCAGCCTCAAGCAGTTGGAAAATGCCCGCCGCACTGAAACCACACAAGCCCAAGAAGAAAAAACACAATCAGCCGACAAACCTGAAGCAACCAACAAGCCCGAGGCGGGTGCCAGCGAAAAGCAAGAGAGGAGGCGCGAATGATCCTTTACATAATCGTCCTGCTATTCCTGATTGCCGCCGCGCTATGGCTCGGGCAGTTGGTGTTGTCCAACCCCGGTGCGGCCACTATCACTTGGGGCGTGTGGAGCCTGGAAATGAAAACCGCCACCTTGGTTGCGGCGGTCGTGCTGATGTGTGTCGTTTTTTATCTGCTGGTGGCGCTGGTGAGGTATGTGCTGGGGATACGCAGGAACTTTAGCCGCTATCGTGCTGCCCGGTTAGGCAGCAAGGCCAACCGCGCGCTTACCCAGGGGTTGATCCAGTTGACCGAAGGGCATTGGGATAAGGCGGAAAAGCTGCTGGTTGACAATGCGCCTTTTAGCGACACACCGTTGCTTAATTATCTGGCTGGGGCGCGCGCCGCCCATATGCGTGAAGCGTATGAACGCCGGGATGAGTTGCTCAAGCAGGCGATTGAAAGCGACAGCAAGGCCAGTGTCGCTGTCGGGGTGTCCCAGGCCGATATGCAATTCGGCAGTGGGCAGCTTGAACAGGCATATGCAACCTTGGCGCGGCTGCGTGAACTGTCGCCAAAACACCCTTACGTACTTAAGTTGCTGGCAAAAGTATTGTACCGGCAAGAAAACTGGGATGCGCTGCTGGAGTTGTTGCCTGATCTGGTTAAACAGAACCTGCTGAAAAACGAAGATATGCACAAGGTGCAGGGCGCGACCCTGAAGGCGATGTTCCAGCACTACGCCAAGGATGGGCAAACCGACAAACTGCAATTGATGTGGAAAAAATTGCCCGCCCCGGTTCGGGAGAATCCGGAGGCTATCCTGCTGTATGCTGAGGCGCTGCATGATGGGGGCGACGATCTTGCTTGTGCCAGTTTGATCAGCAATCTCCTCAACAAACGTTGGGATGATGGTTTGGCCGGTCTGTACGGGAGCATCCAGCACCACAGTTTGGGCAATGCGATCCAGCAGGCGGAAAAATGGCAGCTTTCCCAGCCTGACAACAATCCGGCCCTGCTGTTGTTGCTGGCGCGGTTATACAATCAGCAGAAATTATGGGGAATGGCGAAAAGCTACTACGAATCCAGCCTCAACCAGGCACCGAATGCCGAAGGATACCTGGAGCTGGCGGAATTGCTGGAAACCATGAAGGAGCCGGAAAACGCCCAGCGCTGTTACCGGCTGGGCTTGCGTTACTGTATCCGCAGTGAAGGGGAAAAACTTAGCCTGACGCCGACGCAACGCCCGCAGGCTAACCCGCAGGCGACCAAATTGCCGGAGTTGACCCCTTACAATGGCCTATAGCGGCAAGCGGGCGACGCCGCTGGCCACCGCAGCCTGCGCAACCGCTGTCGGCACACGCTCCCGCAGGCGCGGGTCGAATGGTTTGGGGATGATGTAATCTTTGCCAAACGCCAAACTGTCGAGGCTATAGGCGGCAAGCACTTCTGGCGGTACGGGTTCGTGCGCCAACTCCGCCAGCGCATAGACCGCCGCTTTCAGCATGTCGATATTGATGCAACGCGCCCGGACATCCAGCGCTCCCCGGAACAGGAAGGGGAAGCCCAGCACATTGTTGATCTGGTTGGGGTAATCGCTGCGTCCGGTGGCCATCAGCAAGTCGTCGCGCGCCGCCAGCGCTATGTCGGGCGCAATTTCTGGGTCGGGGTTGGAAAGCGCGAATACGATCGGGTTGGCGGCCATGCTGTTGAGCATGTCGACACTCAGCACATTGGGGCCAGACAATCCGATGAAAATGTCTGCGCCATTACAAGCATCCGCCAACGTGTGTTTGTCGGTTTCGACTGCATAGCCGCGCTTAAAGCTGTTCAGGTCGGTGCGGCCAGTGTGCAGCACCCCTTTGCTGTCCACCATCAACATCTTTTGCCGGTTGGCTCCCAATGCGGATAGCAGGTTCATGGAAGCGATGCCCGCCGCGCCTGCACCAACGCAGACGATATTGGCTTCGGACAGGGATTTCCCCTGAATTTTCAGCGCATTCATCAAGCCAGCGGAGATAATGACAGCAGTGCCATGCTGGTCATCATGGAAGACCGGAATATCCAGCATTTCCTGCAAGCGCTTTTCAATTTCGAAGCAACGTGGGGCGGAAATGTCTTCCAGATTGATGCCGCCAAAGGTGCCTGCAATGTTTTTCACTACAGTGATGAACTCTTCCACATCCTGGGTGGCGACTTCGATGTCGAAAACGTCCACGTCTGCAAAGCGCTTGAACAGCACGCCCTTGCCTTCCATCACGGGTTTGCCCGCCAGCGCGCCGACATTGCCAAGGCCCAGCACCGCAGAGCCGTCGGAGATGACCGCGACCAGATTGCCCTTGCCAGTGTATTGGTAGGCGGCTTCCGGGTCTTTATGGATTTCACGCACAGGTTCGGCCACGCCCGGCGTATAGGCCAGCGACAAGTCGCGCTGGGTCAGGGTTGGCTTGGTTATTTCCGTGGCGATTTTGCCAGGACGCGGTTCGGCGTGATATTTCAACGCATCTTCTTTTAATGTGGACATATCTCCTCCTTCGGTGTATCCCAATTGAAAAATACGTGCTAACTGTGTGCGTTGGCTAGTTTATTGGATGGTTTTTATCAGTTGCCCAGGGCGAGGTTCGCCACTAGGGTACATGCCGTTGAAGACACGCAGATGCATGGCGGCGTTGTTGCGCAAACGGCTGGATTGCGCCAGTGACTCGAAAGTGTCGCCGGGGCGGGTGGTGACCAGGCGTATCTGTACGGTTTCGCCGTTGCCTAGCGGCAGGCGCAGGCCATTCGTTTGGCGCAAATAGGCCTCATGGCCAGGGTCGCGCCCGCCACGCCCGTACTGGCGGGCCTGACTGATGAGCTGTTGCAGGCGGACGTCATTGCTGGGGTGTGTGGAAAACAGGTCGCGGTAAGGGTCGGTGGAGCCGCCGGTAAACTGGTCATAAGCTTGCAGGGTGGCGATGACGTTCGCCATATAAACCGGGTCATAACCGGCGCTAGCGAGAAATTGTGCGCCAAGGCCATCAGCTTCCAGCTCTTGTTGACGGCTGTAATGGGTCAAGCCCAGCTCGCCAATCGTATTGAACAAGTCCTTGTTACCCAGTTTTTCACCTGCAACTGAGGCCAGTATGCCACCCACTGCGCTCCATGACGCTTGGCTGACATTGTGACGGGCGGAAACGTGGCCGATTTCATGCCCCAGCACACCCGCCAGTTCCGCTTCCGAGTTGAGGTAAGCCATCAGGCCGGAAGTGATGTAGACATAGCCGCCAGGCAGGGCGAAGGCGTTGACTGCGGGGTCATCCAGGACGGTGAAGGAAAAGCGCAGATTTTGGCGCGGGCTTTGCGCCGCCATCATTTGTCCAATGCGGCTGACGTAGGCTTGCAGGGTTGGGTCACGGTAAGCCGGGGTCTGTTGGAGAACCTCCTGATTGGCCTGTTGCCCTGCCTGCATTTCTTCGCTTTCCGACATCAACGCCAGTTCGCTTTTGCCGGTCACAGGGTTGGCGGCGCAGCCTACCAGCATGGCGGAGCCAACTAACAGGTTGAAAAAAATAAGGGCCAGCCGCATTCCGCTTCTCCATTGGAAAACAAAAAAGGCGTCCATCGGACGCCTTTCAATCATGCATGATTCCAGAACAGTCTGCCAGCGCTTACTTGCCGCGGGCATAACGATTCTTGAATTTCTCGACACGGCCTGCCGTGGTCGTCATCGCCTGTTTGCCGGTATAAAACGGGTGGGAATGGCTGGAAATTTCCACTTTGATCAGGGGATATTCGTTGCCGTCCTCCCATGCGATGGTTTCTCGGCTTTCTACGGTTGAACGGGTCAGGAACGCGAAGCCGCTGGTCAGATCCTGAAAAACGACTTCTCTGTATTTTGGATGAATGCCGGGCTTCATGCTGAAATCCTCAAGTTACTCGGTATATGCGAAAAGGGCGGCATTCTACCGCTAATTGGTTGAAAGTTCAATCTCCGCCTGCACATTGACTTGCAGGTTCTGCTTGCCACTTGCCAATGTCGGGGGGGCAGGAGCTGGTGCTTCCATGGCGGCCATCCGGTACATTGGGGGTTGGGGGTATTCGCCACTGATGGATTGCACATCCAGTTTGACGACCCGGTATTCCGCCCGGCCCAGGTTGGCCTTGACCTGATCAGCACGCTTTTTGAAATTGGCCAGCGCGGTGTTGATCAGGTCGTCTTCCGTGCTGCTCTGGACTTCTGGGGAAACGCTGTAGCTGATGCCCTCAATGCGCAGTTTTTCCTGCAACGTGCCCAACAGGGTGCTAAGGACTTTGCTGTCCTTGCTTTTGAGCTGGATGCTCTGGCGCACTTGCCAGCCGGTAATTTTTCCGTCGGTATAAATCGGGTTGGTGGTGTAATCCAGGGTGCGGCTTTCTACAGCGGATTCCTGCTTGGCGATGTCCATCGCCCAGGTGATGGCTTGGTTGACGGTATCGGCCATTGTGACGGTATTTTGTCCCTGCTGCTCGGCGTAAAGGACAGCGCTTGACAGGTCATTTGCCACTTCCTTGGCGGCGCTGACGGAAAAGCTGACCCGGTCATAGGTTGGTTTGTCTTCAGCGTAGGCCATTCCCAAGGCGGAAAGCCCCAGCAGCAAGACGGCAAGTTGTTTTTTCATGGTGGCGCTCCTGATCAATTGAGTGTTGCATCCTGCCAGCTTGGACAAAACAGCCAGGCAGGAAGTTCATGTTTTGAATACAGGAGTGTCGCCTGTCAGAAATTGTCTGTCGAGGTGAACAGGCCGACCCGCAAATCTTGTGCCGTGTAGATTTCACGCCCGTCCACTTCCATGCTGCCGTCGGCGATCCCCATGACCAGTTTGCGGGTAATGACGCGCTTAAGGTTAAGTTTGTAGGTGACTTTTTTTGCTTTTGGCAGTACTTGGCCAAAAAATTTGACTTCCCCAACACCCAGGGCGCGCCCGTGCCCCGGGTTGCCCAGCCATGCCAGATAAAAACCGACCAGTTGCCACATGGCATCCAACCCCAGACAACCTGGCATCACCGGGTCGCCAGGAAAATGGCACTCGAAAAACCACAAGTCGGGGACAATATCCAATTCCGCCAGGATCTGGCCTTTGTTGTATGCGCCGCCTTCATCGCTGATATGCAGGATGCGATCCATCATCAACATATTGGGGACAGGCAACTGGGCGTTGCCCGGGCCGAACATTTCACCACGGCCACATTGCAGGAGTTCTTCACGGTTATAAGCGGACTGTCTGGACATAATACAAAGGCTCAGGGTTTGATTGGCAGAAGGCGGATTGTAACGGAATGGCGCTCAGAAAGCATAATCCAATGCCAATCCTGCAAATACGGACATCCCTAGCCAGTGATTGTTGAGGAAGGCTTGCAAACTGGGCAGGGGTTCACGGTCACGGATCAGCCATTGCTGGTAGAGCGCAAAGCTAGCGGCGACCAGCAGGCCTAGCCAATACCAATTGTCCAGCCCGTTCAGGACGCCCACTATTCCCAGTAACAGCAGGGTCAGCAATTGCAATATGCCAATAATTAGGCGGTCATGTCGGGCAAACAGGATTGCACTTGATTTGACGCCGATTTTCAGGTCGTCATCACGGTCGCACATGGCGTACATCGTGTCATAGGCGGTTGTCCACAATACGGCCGCCACAAACAGTAGCCAAGCGGATACCGGCGGCATCTCCCCAGTGACTGCGGTGAACGCCATTGGGATGGCCCAGGAAAATGCAGCCCCGAGATGCACTTGGGGCAAGTGGTGAAAACGTTTCATGAAAGGGTATGTCATCGCCAGTAATACAGCGACCAGCGATAAAATAATAGTCAACGTGTTCAATTGCAGCTCCAGCAGGAATGCAATCAACGTTAAAACAGCGAATACGCCCACTGCTTCCCGTGGAGATATGTCGCCAGTTGCTAGCGGACGGGTCTTGGTGCGCGCCACATGCGGATCAATGTGGCGATCAGCGTAGTCATTGATGGCGCAACCAGCGGAGCGCATCAACACCACGCCAGCGACAAATACGAACAAAATGCGGAAATCCGGCATGCCTTTTGCGGCAATCCACAATGCCCACAAGGCGGGCCATAACAAGAGGTAAATGCCGATAGGACGATCAAGCCGCACCAACCGGATATAATGGTGCAGTTTTCCCATTATTGTGGGTCAAGCATCAGGCGTTTGACGGGTTGGCCATTTTGTAGATGGCTTTCAATGATTTCATCGATGTCGTCTTGGTCGACCCAGGTATACCAAACTGCTTCAGGATACACCACGGCGACTGGGCCTTCAGCGCAACGGTTTAAGCAGCCAGCGGTGTTGATGCGGCAGCGGCCGTCTTTGTGCAATCCAAGTGTTTTGATGCGTTTTTTGGCGTAATCACGCATGGTTTGCGCATCAAAGTTGGCGCAGCAGACCTCACCATCTTCGCGTTGGTTGGTGCAGAAAAAAACGTGATAGTGGTAATAACTCATGAGTTACCGTGTGCTAATTAGGAGGTTCAGCGGTCGATTATGCCAGATCGATAGATACCCATAAAATAAAACAGGGCGGAAACCCGCCCTGTTGTAATCATCAGTCAGCTTGGGGCTGTCAGATTACTTCGGTGCTTGACCAGCCATGCCGCTCATGCCTTCCTGGGCAGGGGCCTGGCCAGCCATGCCGCTCATGCCTTCCTGGGCAGGGGCCTGGCCAGCCATGCCGCTCATGCCTTCCTGAGCAGGGGCTTCAGCTTTAGGAGCTTCGGCAGCTTTCTCGCCACAGGCAGACAGGGCGAAAGCAGCCAGCAGAGCAGCGATCAGCAGACGATATTGAGTCATTGTTTCATCTCCACAAATGTTGACTTATAAATTCTAAGTGTCGGCTATATAATAAAGTAATAACCAAGACTTACCGATTTTCCAGTTTCCTTGAAAACCGTGAGTTGTTTGAGCAATCCATGCTTCCCGATTAGGGGGATTCCTTCGCACGTAATCCTAGCACTCTTTTGGACTTTTTGTATCAAGTTTTTAAGAAGTCCTTAATATAGATTATGTTTTAGTGTTGTTTGCCATTAATACAGGTAAGGCTGCCATTAACTTCGGCACCTTCATCTATCTGCATCTCGATGTAATGAATGTTGCCGGTTACTTGGGCAGTTGATTTAAGCGATAGATGACGGGAGGCAATTATGTCGCCTGAAGTTTTGCCTGCAATGATAACGACTGGGGAACGGATTTCGCCGATAACCTCACTGTCCTCTTGAATATACAGAGTGGCCCGTGAGTCTGTTGGGGCGACAATGTTGCCATTTACTCTTCCATGGATATATAAATTATTTTGAAAGGAAATGTCGCCAACAATTCCTAAATCTTTTTCGAGCAGGGAGGCGGAGGATGTGTTTCTAGTGACCATGAAGCTATTGTGATTTTCGAGTTCATAAATTGGATGGAGCTGATAGTAGCAGGAGTGCGGGAAAACATCATGCTTTATTGCGGGCCTGGCGCATTTCTTCCAGTTCTTGCTCTAGTACGGCAATGGTGTCGTCACGCATTTGCAGATCCTCCATCAAGGCCTGCACGCGGATCTCGTAAGTTTCTAGGCGCTCCAGTAAGTCATTATCTTGCTGAGGCGTATGGTCAAGGCGGGCATTCAGTTTGTCAACGCGTTCCTCTGTCTCCTTCAATTCACGGCGTAAAGCGGCATTGTCACGATGGCATTGTTCAAGTCGGAAGCGGGCGTCGAACGGGTTGTCGCCTAATTCTTTGCCAGGTGGCATAGATTGGGATGTTCTGCCATGTGCCCACCAACCTAAAATCAAGCCAATCACTACAGCAATGGATAAAAGGAAAGCAATTTGTAAAATAAGATAAAACATTCAGACTCCCTCCTGCCATATCGTCCAGCCAGCATTATTGTACGCAGTCTCAGGCAAATAGAGAACGTACCCTTTTGTCAGAAAAAGATTTTTGCCAAAGACTTATGGACTATGATTAAAAAGTCTTCTAGTATCCGCGTAGAATGTACTATAAAACAAGAGTTGAGTGTTGATGGTCTTAAAAACATGTTAGGAAAGTTATTACGCGGAGGAAACAAATATCCTCCACCCGATTTGCCTTTTGCCTTTAGCCTAGCGTCTGATAGGCAACTGCGTGTTCACCAAAATTATGATCCAGTTGGTGCGTGGCGTTTTCTTTCACATCAGATTCGTCGCTATCCACAGGATTTGCGTGCGCATACCCAACGAATCCTGTTGGCTCAGAGTGAGCCGTTGCGTGGGTACTTGGCTGGCAGCCTCCAGGACGTTTTTCTTGCATTGGGCAATGGCGGCAAGCTGTTGCGTGAACATCTGTTCAGCCTAGTTAAAGATGACCTGGATGATGAGGATCAGTTGCTCTTTCAGCGATGGTTGCAGGACAACATTGAGATTGGGCAGGGTCAGCGTTGGCGCAGTGGATCTGTATTATCTGCGGGACAAGAGGGTGCGGCCGTAAAGCTAGTGGACATTGAGCGCACACAAGAGAGCGCTCAATATTCGAATATTATGGAGGAGGTATTTGCCTGTCTGGAGTATGGCCAGGTGGATACAGCGAGGGAATTACTGGAGGCTGAAGTGCTGGCTGGAACGTCGGACGAGGCCATGGAGCAGGAACTTGTGAATATTTATCAGTACACCCGCAACCAAGAGGGCCTGTCGAATATGATCAGGCATATGGAGGAAGCAGGCCGCAATGTTCCCGCCATGTGGCGAGAAAAGCAGCAAGAATCTGAACAATGGTAAAAAAATAACGAGATATGGATTTATGCTGAAACATTCCAAATCAGGCCCGTTAAGGGTTGCCTTGTTGGCGATTAGCCCGCATAACAGGGCGATTCTTGAGTTTTTTTTCTCAGGAGCCGGTCGCAACCTGTTCAAGGTGGTGCAGCCTGCTGAAGCAGATGCCTTTATTCTGGACTATGATCACCCGGATGCAAAAGAGGATTGGGACAGACATGCAGATCTGCACAAGCCGGGCATTATTTTATCGGTTCACCAATCGGATTTGCCAGATTGTGTCTGGATCCCCAAGCCACTGACATCCCGTGCATTGGGTGATGCGGCAAGCCGGGTTTATGAAGTGCTGGCCAGGCTGGAGGGGCAGGCGTCGGTGGTTAACCGCCCAGCCATTACCCCACCCCCTGTATCGGCCACTGAAAAAAATCTAGTTAAACATGCGGGGCAGCAATTTCAAGCTCCCCCGGCTTCCCCGTTTGGTGTGCCTGCCCGGCCTGAGCGTAAATTGCGTTCACTGGTGATTAGTTTGCCGGATGATGACGATGATGTGGAGGAAGCTGTTGCGCCCGTTTCCGTTGTTGAGCCAACAGCAGTTAAGGCCTCCCCTGCCCCTGAGGTGTTTGACCCTGCGGAAACTGATATTTCATTGGAAGAGGTTGACCGGCCGATTGAGCCATCTATTTCGCAGGAAGTGGCGGAACATAGGTGGAAGATGCTGTGCGGTGAGCAAGATGATGTGCGCTCAAGTGCTGAAGTTGTGCTGTTTACGCCGGAAAATTATGTGCTGGCCAGCATTTTGGATGGCATGAGATTATCCATGGATTCTCAGCAAACTGTTCAAGTCAAGTTTTCGGCGAGTGACTATGCGTTATTGATGCCCAAACAGGATCTTGCCTTCTGCACGCTTGACACTCGGTCAGATGAATTCGCCGTGTTATGCGGTAATCCCGTACAAACCGGGCAAGTTGCGCTACATATACCGAGCAGCACAGAGCTGGATCAGTTGGAACAGCAGGCTGGAGAGGATGCTGACACCCTGTTGGATCTGGAGGCGTTTGTTTGGGTCAGTTGCCTGTTGGCCGCTAAGGGACGGTTGGGGCGTAGCGTTGAGATTGATCGGAAAATTTCCCTGAAACACTGGCCTAATCTGACACGTCTGGAGCAGTTTCCGCACATTATGCGTATTGCTGCATTATGGCATCAGCGTCCGGCCAGCCCGATTGAAATCGCCGAAGCGCTGAGTGTGCCGCAACGCTACGTGTTTTCATTCCACACGGCAGCCAATGCACTTAACCTGTTTGAAATGGATCAAAGCAAACTCAAGAGCCGGGAAAAAGAGAAGCCGAAGGAGAGCAGGGGTTTCTTCTCACGTCTGTTGAAGCGTTTGCTGGGAGGGGGCGCGAAATAGTTTTATGAGTATGATCAACCGCAAAATCATCTTTACCGGCCCTGTTGGAGCAGGCAAGACAACAGCCATCGCCTCTATCAGCGATATAAGACCGATCACGACTGATGAATATGCTTCGGATATGACCAAAAGCCGCAAACCGCAAACTACAGTGGCGATGGATTATGGCCTGATCCGCCTGAGTGAAAATGAACGTGTTCATTTGTACGGCACTCCAGGCCAGGAGCGCTTCGATTTCATGTGGGATATCCTCACCAAAGGCGGAATTGGTTTGATCCTGTTGTTGGACAATACCCGCAAAGATCCATTTCAGGATATCCGTTTTTACACCAATGCTTTCCGCGACTTTATTGAAAAGCAGCAAATGGTGGTGGGTGTGACGCGAATGGATCTGCAACGTAAGCCTGGATTGGCAGATTATCGCCACTATTTGGAATCGTTATCTCTGCAAGCTCCTGTGTTTGATGTGGACGCCCGCAGTCACCGGGATGTCACCATGTTGATTCAGGCTCTGCTGTTCTCATTGGATCCGGGGGTAACCAACTGATGAGCGAATACATACTCACGGAGAACCTGCATCTGGGCATTACGCCGGGAGGAACTTTTTATGCGGTGCAGGATAGTGCTGAAGAGCCTGGACGGTTGTTTTTGCACCGTCTGTTGCAGGAGCCGACTACGCCGCTATTCACTGTCGATGTGGCTTGTGAATTGAGTGGCTATAAGAAAAAACGGGCGCTGGAGTTCGTGCACTGGATGCAGGAGGCCGGTCTGGTTCAGGGGTTGGATCAAAGCGAGTCTGCGCCAGAAGAAACCTTGGAACGGCTATTGCCCCAGTTGTTACGCACCATGTCAGATGAGGGTAAGGCGATTCTGGCGGAAAGCCGTGGCCTTTATCTTGGCAGCGCCGGTTTTACCCATGAGGCGGCTGAGGAATTGGCGGCACTCAGCGCCAACTTGGCTTCGGTATATGCGCGCCACAAGGAGCTGTTACATGGCAACCTTGGCTACCGGCAGCATGCTTGGGGCCTGATAGATGCTAGTGGCAATAGTGAAGTGGGGTTCTGGCCGCTCTATATTGGGCAGAACCGGTTTACCCTGATCATTGGCGGTGTTCCGCAATTCAATCAGCCAGGCTTCAAACGTTTGGTCTGGGCGCTGGAAATGCGTTACGGTGATACTGAAATACCTGTTTAAATATGAACGACGAACTATAACCAAGGAGAGAAAACGAGATGCGCTCTGAAATGCTTAACTCCATCCTGAGTGATTTGAACGGTTCTTCTGCAGATATCGAAGCGTCGGCGGTTCTGTCGACTGATGGTTTGATGATGGCTTCATTGCTTCCTGGAGGGATGGATGAAGACCGTGTGGGTGCGATGAGCGCCGCTATGTTGTCGCTGGGTGACCGCACTGCGGAAGAATTGGCGCGTGGCGCTTTGGAACAGGTGCTGATCAAAGGGGATCGGGGCTACATCCTGATGACGCATGCAGGTAAGGAAGCGGTGGTTACCGTTCTGGCGAAACCAAATGCCCGCCTGGGCCTAATTTTCCTGGATGTCAAACGTGCGGCAGAAAATATCGCCAAAATTATTTAGTTGTCTGAACTCTGATAAGAAATCAGGCAAATATATAGAAATTTCAATGACCTGAAAACAATAAAATAATTGATCAGTGAATGCAGTCACTGGGTGTGGCGTTGTGGCGCGTCACACATGGTGCTGGTCATTGTGGAGTGATGCGATGGAAGACATGACTAGCAAGGATGTGCAAGCTCCCTATACGGAACATCTCCTGCATTATTACGATGGCAGCTCTCGGCGTGTCCTTGTTAAAGATGAAGAGGTTCCTTTCCCGGAAGGCAAGTTGATTGTTTCCCGCACGGATTTGCAAGGGGTGATCACTCACTGTAACCGGGCGTTTGTGGAGATGTCAGGTTACACTGAGATGGAACTGATAGGGAAGCCCCACTATATTTTGCGGCACCCGGATATGCCTAAGGCTGCTTTTAAGGATGCTTGGGAGACGGTGGCAAGAGGCGAAAAATGGCATGGATACGTCAAAAATTTGCGGAAAGATGGGCGTTACTACTGGGTGTACGCCACCATCATCCTTAATATCCGTGATGGCAAGGCAATCAGTTGCACATCAGTGCGACGCAAGCCTTCCCGCGCTCAAGTGAAAGCATGTACGGCGCTTTACGCTCGCATGAAACAGGAAGAGGAATAAAGCCATGCGTTACACCATGACAGTTAGCCCGGATTTTCCTCCCATCCAGATTGCCGGATGGTATATTTTCAATACTTGGTTACAACGTCAATTGAACGAACAGATCCATATGGAGCTGTTTCCAGACTTCGCCAGCCAGCGTAGGGTCATTCAGATGGATGGTGTTGACCTGATTTATGCTAACCCATTTGATGCGGCTATGTTGGTGCGTGAAAAAGGCTTTACGGCGATTGCAACGCCACAGCACAAATCAGATGAGGCCATTATCGCTGTATTGAAGGATTCGTCTGTGCGTCATGTGGAGGATTTGCTTCCAGGAACCCGAATTGCGGCAACGGACGACCCGGATGTGAACCTGATTTCGATGATCATGCTTGAGCCTGCCGATTTGTCTATGGAGAATGTTCAGGTACAAACGGTTGATACCTATGTATTGGTGGCCAAACAATTATTGCAGGGGGAGGCGGACATCGGTTTCTTTTTGCGGGATGCTTTTACAGGACTGTCCACTATGATCCAGCGGCAATTACGGGAACTGGTGCATAGTGAGATTCATGTT
Organism: Candidatus Thiothrix phosphatis; assembly: GCF_035668035.1. Lineage (NCBI taxonomy): Bacteria > Pseudomonadati > Pseudomonadota > Gammaproteobacteria > Thiotrichales > Thiotrichaceae > Thiothrix > Candidatus Thiothrix phosphatis. The sequence continues at coordinate 51,247 of NZ_JAYMYJ010000160.1, forward strand.
ATTCGTCATGTTTTACTGGCGGGCCCGCGCATTCGCGACAGGCACGCTGATTTGCGGCGTATCTTGCCTGCCATGAGCACGGATCCCAAAGGCAAAAGCGTGCTCGCCAGCTTGGGTTTGCACGGTTGGGAAATTCAGGAGCAAGAAGATACTGAATTTATGATTGATTTGATGGATACATTGGTTGGCTGAACATGAATATGTCTATTCCTTTCAACAAATGGGCGTACCTGAAATTTTCAAGCGTATGGGTTTTGACCGCCCTATTGAGCGTAGGGTTGGCTGAGGTTGCCCAGGCTGAAGATAAGACATGGGAAGTCAAAGCAGGAGATTCTCTTGGCAAGGTTGTAGCTGGCCAGTACCCTGGCTACAGCAATCGTACCGCCATCATGCAGGAAATTCTCAGCCGCAATCCGGATGTTTTCCTGAATAACGATATGAATCGTTTGATTGTAGGCAAAACTTTGAAATTGCCTGCCCCTGATGAAATTCCTGAACTTGAGGCTCCTGCGCCGAAACCGGAAAAAGCAGGAAACGCTGGCAGCGAAAGTCAGGATACTTTGCAGTCCCTGAAAACCCAGGTTGCGGAACAAAAAGAAACCATCGCAATGCTGGAGGAAGAAAATGCTTCTTTGCAAGAAATGGTTAAAGGGTATGCGGAAGCCAAGTCGGCGGCTGGCGCAGACAGTGATGATCTACAAAAACAGTTAGATAGCACTAAACAGGAGCTGCAGGCCAGCCAAACAAAAGCCAAAACGCTTGAAGAACAGTTGGCTGGATCCAAGCATGAGAACGAAGCCCTGCAAAACGATTTGCAGCAGATTCGGGCGGCGGCGGCAGTAGCTGAAGACAAGGATTCTGCCTCAAGCATACTTCCCTGGAGTTTGTTGGGGTTGTTGGCGTTGCTGACGCTGCCATTGATCTGGTTGTTACGCCGCAAGCAGGGGCAGGCTCTTGCGCCTGCTCCGTTGGCGGCTAAGGTTGAAACTCCAGGGGAAGTTGCACCGATCACGTCGCCTGTTCCTGCTGCTCAAATGGTGGAAGAGGAAGAATCTAACACTGTTTCTATCGAAGAGAACCAGCATCAGATTGCTGTGGCGGCGGCCACACCAGGGAACCCTGATGCTGACCTTAAGCTGAATATTGCCCGGGCCTATTTGGATTTGCGTGATTCCGAGGCGGCAGCCGATATTTTACAAGATGTCCTGGTGGAAGGTGGTGAGCAACAACGCCAAGAGGCACGTGAAATATTGTCATTTATTACTTAAATTACTCCGTTAATCATTAAAAATTAACTACTTGTTCTGTTAATCCGGCCATTATTCCCCTCCATCCAGTCATTGCTAGTAGATAGCCATCAAAGTTTCTAATCTCGATGCTGAACCATTGGTCTATATTCAATGGTTTGAGTAACGAGATTCGGAGTTTTTCATGGCCATCCTCGCTTTTAACAGACAGCAATTATTGCCACTGACCGCATTGACCATGTTGGTTGTAGTGGGCGTGTTGACTCTGTTGAGCCTGCTGTTTAAACAATCGGTAATTGAAACGGATTTGTTGCAACGTACCCGGCAGGCATTGGTGGAAGCCGGGTTGCCTGCGGATATTGTCCATTTTAGCGGGCGTGATGGAATCCTTACCGGAACTGTCGCCAGTGATGCTGACGCCGAGCGTCTGCTGGCGGTCGTTAGTGGTGTCTATGGGGTGAGGGCTGTTAGCAACCGGCTGATTCCGGTTAATGTCCCGATAGTGGTGACCACGCAAGGAACACCGGAACCTCTTCCTGCTCCAAGCGGTGGCCTGCACGCACCGTCTAAAAAATATCCAATTGAGCAAATAGATCTTAGCGCTATCCAGTTTGAATATTCCAAGGCTGAATTGAATGCTGAAGCCATTAACGCATTGCAAAAGGTCATTGCTGAATTGAAGAAAACCCCCAGCATGAAAATTGAAGTTTCAGCCCATACCGATAACCAAGGGACAGCGCTGGGCAATATGGCTGTCACCCAGGCGCGCGCGGAGGTGATCCGCAATTACCTGTTATCGCAAGACATAGATGCCAAACAGGTCAAGGCGCGAGGTTATGGTTCTACCCGGCCGGTTGCCGATAATGCCAACGAAGAAGGGGCTAGGCAAAACCGACGTATTGAAATTACTGTGCTCGAGGAATAGGCATGGGTTATCTTGCTATCCAGGTTGCTACTTTTATGGCCGTTTCTGTGATTGTAGGAATAATGGCAGGTTGGTGGATGGCAAGATTCCTGTATCAACAGCATGCAGTGAAAGGCCGGATTGAGTTGGCTGGGTTGCGCCGCAATTATGATGACTCGCTGCAGGAAAATATCAGTTTACGTCATAAGTTGCGGTGTTTGGAAAAAGTGGTGCGTAAAGCCAGTGTTCCCCCCTCTGAGACTGATTATGGCAAATTCTTACAGCTTCGTAAGGCGTTGGAAAAGAACCGGCGTCAGTATGAAAGCTTGCTGGAGCAATTCCACCAACAGGAAAAAATGTTGGCTGGACTAAAAAGGGATTTACAGGACAGCAGGCGGCAATTGGATGTGCTGCGGGTGGAAAGTCATAAACAAACTTCAGTTTTATCAGCAGCTTCACAAGCTGACGACGTTGTGCAGTTACATGAGCGTGACGACCTAACCTGTATTCAGGGCGTCAATCCGGGACTGGCAAGCAAGTTGCAGGCGTTAGGCATCCTGAGCTATCGGCAGTTGGCCGAGTTTACTGTGGATGATGTGCGCAATGTTCAAAGGATCATTGACGTTGATGTCCCACAAGCGCCAGATGCATGGATCCAAAGCGCGCGTTCCCTGTTTCAGCAGAAATGCCAGCAATTGCAGGCAGGGTGATTCACTAAAAGTTACTGGTTTTTGTGCGGGTTCTGATTACCAGAAACCCTTTTTGCCGTTCGGCATCATAAATTAGGCCAAGTTCACGGCCTTCATCCGTACCAATAAAGCAGGTTTCACGTTCCAGTGAGGCGGGTTGCCACCACTCTGCGGGAGGATTTTGCCCGGTGAATACCTCCCGTAGGAGCTGAGGGGTGAGATCTTGCTGTTGCAAGCGGTTTTTGCGGATGAAGTGCTCGACCGGTTGCCGTTCAACTGTAAACATAAACCAGGATGTTTTGCCGTCAGCGGAAGTTTGGTTAACGCCTTGTGTTCCGGCCAGTTTATCTGGCGTTGTCTCCATCCAATTGGCCAGCGCTTCGGCAACTTGCTGGGGATTGGCTGTCCGCAGGGTTGTTTGCTGGGCTGGAAAAAACACTTCGGCAATATAAGGGGTAACAATCAGGCTGAGTCCGGCCAGGATAACCAGGGCCATTAGGATAGGGGAAGCATATTTCATATGGGTGTGTGTGTAAGGTTGAACAATTGCATTGCACTAGCCGTGGTCACCGTAGCGACCCGCTCAAAGCTTTCCTGGCGCAATTCTGCCAGATTGGCGGCGATTACGGGTAGGCGTGTTGGGTCGTTGCGTTGGCCGCGCCACTCACTGTCCGGCTGGTCAGGGGCGTCGGTTTCCAACAATAAGGTTTCCAAGGGTACGGTCGCCAGTATTTTTCGCAAACGTTGGGCGCGCGGATACGTCGATGTTCCGCCGACGCCCAGATAAAAACCTAGCCTGATCAAGGTGTCAGCTTGCTGCTGGCTGCCAGCAAAACTGTGGATAACGCCGCGTAGCCCAGAAAAGCGACGGAGCTGTTTGATGACGCTGTCTACTGAACGGCGGGCGTGGATGATCAAGGGGAGGTCATATTCCCGTGCCAATTTCAGGTGACTGGTGAAGAACCATTCTTGTTGCGCAACGTCCAGTTCGGGCAGATAGAAATCCAGCCCGCATTCACCGATAGCCACGGGCCGTTCCTGTTCCAACCAATGACGTAAATCCACAATATCTTTGGGAGAGTGTTGTGTCAGGTATACAGGGTGAAGGCCATAAGTAGCATGAATATTTGGCGACATAGAAGAAATATTGCGCAAACGAGGCCAGAAGCGGGCCGTTATGGCGGGTAATATAAGGTCGCTCACTCCAATTTTGTGCATTTTCTCCACTAATAATACCCGGTCATCTGTGAAGTCAGGTTCGTCAAAGTGGCAATGTGTATCGATCAGTTTCATTTGCAGTAAGATAACGTAGTTAAGTGTGTTTCGTGGTGAAACTTAATGGTGCCTGTCTAGGGCAAGGATATTATTGCCCGAAAAAAGGAACTAGCCAAAGAAACTGAATTCACTATAAAATGTAATTATGTGGTCAGTTATCCTAATACCAGTCTCGTGAGGGGGCTATGAATATGAGAAAAGCACCTGACACCGTTCGCTTGTTTCAGGTAAGCGATAGTCATTGTTACGCTAGTGATGATGCCCGTCTGACATGGACGGACATGCCAATTTATCCCAACCGTTCCTTGCAGGCTGTCCTGTCCCATCTTCAAGACCGGAGGAATGGATACAGTGCGTTATTGCTGACGGGCGATCTTGCGCAGGAAGAAACGTTTGCCACCTACCAGCGCATCAATGAAATGCTGAATGCTTTTCCTTTGCCGGTGTTTACGATTCCTGGCAACCACGACATTCCAGAAATGATGCGCGCGCACCTGAAGGGCAATGTGCAAATGCCGGAAGCCGTGGCGCTGGGTGATTGGCATTTGTTGTTCCTCGACACCCATGCTGACGGCAAACCAAATGGGCGCCTTACGGATGAACAATTCAGCCGCTTTGAAACGCTGTTGGGCACCATTCCTGAGGATCATTTTGTGGCTGTTTTCATGCACCATCACCCTATGCCTATCGGCAGTGAGTGGATGGATGTGATGGGGCTGCGTGAACAAGGCTATTTCTGGAATCTGCTGGAGCATTTTCCACAGGTGAAGGCAGTGTTCAATGGCCATATCCATCAGGAGTTCAACGGCCACTATGAATATGCGGATGGGCGCAAAGTAGGCGTCTACGGTACGCCTGCGACTTGTGTGCAGATGAAACCGCTGCACAAGCACATTGAATTCGACCATAGCCGCCCTGCGTGGCGGGATATTGCGCTGTTGGCCGATGGTGATGTGGAAACCCGTGTGCATTATCTGCCTGGCACTTTGTTCACGGACATTATCACCGCCTCCATTTGACAGCCTTGTTGGAATCCCGTAGCTTCTCCAGCCGTTCAGGTGCGTCTGCGTTGGCAGGCGTTAAACGGGAAGCTGGTGCAATGCCAGCGCTGCCCCCGCAACGGTAAGCAAGCCAAACCGCTACACAAAGCCACTGTGCACAAGCATGGGAAGGCGTGGCGACGGAAAGGGATTTTTTCCACTTGCAAGCCCGGATACCGGCCTGACAAGGCGTGATGTCACCCCACATCACTTTCACTCAACGTGCGCGGTGGGCGCACAGTTAGGACTTTACCCCATGAAACTATTGTCTGTGGCCGCTTGCTGCGGCGTATCCTGTATTGGTTTGTTGGCATCGGCGGCAACGCTGGCGGAAGACGCCACGCCCTTGGATGATGTGGTTGTGACCGCTGACCGTAAGGCGCGCACCGTGGATGCGACCCTTGCCCCGGTCAGCATCATTACCCGTCAGGCTATCGAAACCTCGCAAGCCGCCAGCATTCCCGAATTGCTGCAACGCATTCCCGGCGTCAACATCAGCAACAGCGGCGGGATGGGCAAGATCAGTTCTGTTTTCATCTGTGGCAGTAATTCCAGCCATGTGCTGGTGCTGGTGGATGGCGTCAAGGTTGGGTCTGCCACGACCGGCAGCGTGGCGTTTGAAGATCTGCCGCTGGACCAGGTGGAACGTATCGAAGTGGTGCGTGGCCCGCGCTCCAGCCTGTATGGTTCGGAAGCCATCGGTGGCGTGATCCAGATATTTACCCGCAAGGGCGGCCACGGTTTCCAGCCGGAAATCACGTTCGGTGCCGGTAGCCATAATACTGGCAAGGCGGACATCAATCTGGCTGGTGGCGACGCCAATGCCTGGTACAGCTTCAACGCCGGACACGAACAGACGGATGGCTTCAACGTGCTGGCGGACAATTCGGAGCCGGATCAGGATGGCTACCGGCACGATAGCGTGTCCCTGCACGCAGGGCACCGTTTCAGCAATGGTGCGGAAGTGGAAGTCAGTGCTTTGCAGGCCACCGGGAACAACCATTTCGACAACAGTTTCAACAATGAAACCCGTTTTGCCCAGTCCGTGCTGGCAGGAAAATTTCGCCAGCCGTTGAATGACAAGGTATTGCTGACGGCGCAGGTCGGGCAAGGGCGCGATGAGGCGGACAATTACCTCAATGGCGAACCGCTGGCGATGTTCCGCACCTACGACACCCGCCGGGATACGGCATCCTTGCAGGCGGATATCAACGTGGGTGCCGCTGGCTCCCTCTCGCTGGGCCTGGACCAGCAGAATGACCATGTCACCAGCGACAGCGCCTATGCGCGCACTTCCCGCAACAATACCGGCGTGTTTGCCGCCTACCAGGCCGAGGCGGGCGGCAACCGGCTGGATATATCTGCCCGTCATGATGACAACGGGCAGTTTGGCGGCCACAACACCGGAGGGGCCGCTATCGGACGCGATCTGGCCAATGGCCTGCGGGCCACTGCGTCATACGCCACTGCCTTCAAGGCGCCGAGCTTCAACGACCTGTATTACCCATTTTCCGGCAACCCGAATTTGCGGCCGGAATCCAGCCGCAATCTGGAGCTGGGCTTGCAGGGAACGTTACCCAACGGCCACTGGTCGGCCAATGCGTTCCAGAACCGGGTGGAAGACCTGGTTGCCTGGGCACCGGATGCAAACGGCGACTGGGTTCCTGCCAATGTGGATCAGGCGCGCATCCGTGGCCTGGAAGCCAGCGCGGGCACCCGTCTGGCGGGCTGGGATGTCGACGCCAACCTGACCTTGCAACAGCCACAAGACCGCAATGGCGTGAATGCGGGCAAGACCTTGATTTACCGTCCGCAACGGATTGCCAATGTGGCGGTCGACCGTGATTTCGGCAAATTTAGCCTGGGTGCGGATCTGCACGCCGAAGGCAAACGCTATGCCGATGAAGCCAACACGGACAGTGGAAAATTGCCGGGTTACGCCACGCTTGATATGCGCGCCAGCTATAAACTGGTGAAGGACTGGACAATTGGCGTCAAGGTCGGCAATGTCCTGGACAAAGATTACCAGACCAACAAGGGTTATAATCAGGATGGCGTCAATGGTTTGGTGACGCTGAAATACGCGCCGAAGTAACAAGGAGAAATTTTATGTTTGTACTTTCACGTAAAAACCAATGGCTGGTTGGCGGTGTGCTGTTGCTGGCGATGCTGGCCACCCGCATCCATGTCGGTGACCACTTGCAGGATGCATCGTGGGCGGTGTTTTTTCTGGCGGGTTTCTACCTGCGCAACTGGCTGGGTTTTGGCGCGTTCATGGCGGCGGCGGTGGCGATTGACTACATTGCCATCAAGCAGATGGGTGTCAGCAGTTTCTGCGTGACGGATGCATATGCGGCGCTGGTTCCGGCGTATGGCGCGCTGTATGCGGCAGGGCGCTGGTTTGGCGGCCAATACCGCAACAACCTGTCGGCGCTGTTGCCGTTGGCGGCTACTTTGCTGCTGGGCGTGGTGGTGTGCGAAGCCGTTTCCAGCGGCAGTTTCTATGCCATGTCGCCACGGTTTGCGGCAGAGGGTTGGGCTGGTTTTACGCAGGATATGATTAAATACCTGCCGCATGATTTGGGCGTCACCAGTTTCTACGTCAGCATCGCTGCGCTGGCGCATGCCGCTGTCATGCAAGTGTCCCGTTTGACGGGGCATACTGCTGCCTGAACATTGCTTGCCTTGTGTGGGGTGGCCATGCCCCAAACAACCTGCCCGCTGTATCCGGCTCCGGTGGCGGGCGGCTCTGCTTTTTGCCTTGATGCGCCCCTTTGTGAAATGCGGGGAGGCGGAAGGGGTTGAAATACCTGTCGCCCTCTTGGCGGTGTACCATTTGAGGGAACAATCTGTTTGATTTATGATCGTATCGGTCTGTCTATGGCTTCTTCTTGCTGGACAGAAAATCAATAAAATCTGCATAAATACAGGGCAAAAACATGTTGATCAAATCTGCTGACAGCAAAACTGGCGCTTTGAAGCTTCTTGAGCGGTTTAAACAATATCCAAACATTACGGAATCCCAACAAAAAGCCATTGAAAAAGAAATACGCCTGTTGAAGGCGGGGATAAAAGGCGAAGAGGAAGCGGCTTATCTGATCGATTTCCACTTTAAAGGCTCCAAAAACAATGCGGTGATCCATGATTTACGTTTGGAGATCAACGACCGGGTTGCACAAATTGACCACTTGCTCATTAACCGTAGCCTGATGGTATTTGTGCTGGAAACCAAGCATTTCAATTGCGGCATTAAAATTAACGAGAACGCTGAGTTTTTACGCTGGAATGATTTTAAGAAAACCTACGAAGGCATGCCATCGCCGGTAGCGCAGAATGAGCGCCATATTGTGGTGTTGAAAGAGGCTTTCAATTTGCTGGATATGCCAGTCCGCCTGGGGATCAGGTTAAAGCCTTCGTTTGTCCCCTATGTGCTGGTTTCCGCGTCCTCCAGGATTGACCGCCCCAAACATCTGGACACCAGCCAGATCATCAAGGCGGATGTCCTGGAGCACACCATCATGCAGAAATTCGACAAACTGGGGGTTATGGACACATTGGGGGCAGCGGCCCGGATGGTTTCAACCGAAACCCTGGAAGCCATCGCCAAGCAACTGGTTGCCTTGCATAAACCCATCACGGTCGATTACCAAGCAAAGTTCGGTTTGCCAGATCGGCAGGTTGTTGGGCAGCCATCGCAAGCCGATGCGCCTGTCTGCCGTAAGTGCGGCAGCGCCAATATTGGCATCCAATACGGGAAATTCGGCTATTATTTCAAATGCTTTGACTGTGATGGCAATACGCCTCTCAAGGCGGCTTGCGATAAGGATGGCTGCAAAGCGCGTATCCGTAAGGAAGGGAATAATTTTTACCGGGAGTGCGTCGCCTGCAATGGCAGCACGCTGTTTTTCACCAATCTTTGAAGCATGATTGCCTCCATGTTGCCTGCATGCGCCTGATCCTTGCCCCGATGGAGGGCGTCCTTGACCATACCTTGCGCGACATTCTGACCCGCGTCGGCGGCTATGAACGTTGCGTGACAGAATTCGTGCGCGTGACTGACCGGCCATTGCCGCCGCGCGTGTTCTACCGTGCCTGCCCGGAATTGCTGACGGGGGGTGCCACACCCGCCGGGATGCCGGTTTTCCTGCAATTGCTGGGCGGCGACCCTGCGGTCATGGCGGCCAATGCGCACGTCGCGCAACAATTGGGCGCGCCCGGCATCGACCTCAATTTTGGCTGCCCATCCAAAACCGTCAACCGCAGTGATGGCGGCTCCGCCCTGCTGCGCGAACCGGAACGGGTGTGCGCCATTGTCAGCGCCGTGCGCGCCGCCGTTGACCCGCAGGTTCCCGTCACCGCCAAAATCCGCCTCGGATTTCACGACGGCAGCCTGTTCGAAGACATTGCCTTGGGCATCCAGCAAGCTGGGGCTGACGAACTTTGTGTCCACGCCCGCACCCGTCAGCAAGGCTACCAGCCGCCCGCTTATTGGTCAGAAATCGGCAAGGTCAAACCCAAATTGCACATCCCGGTCATTGCCAATGGTGACATCTGGTCTCCGGGTGCCGCCCTTCAAGCTCAGGCTGACAGCGGCTGTGCTGACCTGATGCTGGGCCGTGGCGCGCTCGCTTTCCCCGATTTGGCCTTGGCGATCAAGGCGCAACAGGGTGGCGCATCCTACCAGCCCATGCCCTGGCCTGAAATCCTGCCGTTGGTTGTCCGCTATGCGGACACGCTGACGGGGCATGCCCCCAAATACGCCGCCAGTTTCATCAAGCAGTGGTTCACCTACTTGCGCCGCCAATACCCGGAAGCCGAATCCCTTTTCCAACACATAAAACGCTTGAAACTGCCCATGGAGATTAAAGAGGCTATTATCCTCCCTCCCTGCGGCTTTACGAAGGACTCGCCACCATGACCGGCTCCGACCAGCACCAACGCCACCAGACCCGTATGCAGCGCAAAAAAGCCGTCATCGATGCCAGCATCGCCCGCGCCAATCAGGACAAGGGGCTGTTGGTCGTGTTGACTGGCAACGGCAAGGGCAAATCCTCTTCCGCCTTCGGCATGGTTGGGCGTGCGCTTGGGCACGGTATGCAGGTCGGCGTTTGCCAATTCCTCAAAAGCCGCACCGACACCGGCGAAGAAGCCTTTTTTGGCCGCCAGCCCGGCTGCGAATGGCATGTGCTCGGCGACGGCTTCACTTGGGAAACGCAAAGCCGCGAACAGGACATCGCCACCGCCCAGCACGGCTGGGAGGTCGCCCGGCAGATGCTGGCCGATCCTAACTACGCTTTGGTGGTGCTGGACGAGCTTACCTACCTGCTCAACTACGGTTATCTGGACGCCGAAGAGGTGTTGAAGGCCATTGCCGCCCGCCCACCACTGCAACATGTGGTTGTCACAGGGCGCGCCGCCAGCCCCGCCCTGTGCGGGCTGGCTGACACTGTTGCGGAAATCGCCGATGTGAAACACGCCTTCCGCAGCGGCATCCAGGCGCAAAAGGGCATTGACCTGTAGGGGAAAACCGCTTGCCGTTTTGTTGCTTCAGTCAGCCTTTTTTAACGGCTTCAGCCATTCATCCACCAGCAGTTTGGCGCGGCGCTCGTATTCATCGTAAGCGTTTTGCCATGCTTCGCCAGTCAGCTCGGGAAAATGCAGCGGCTGGCAATCCTGCGCCATGTAGGCTGTGTCAGCCAGATAATAGCCATTGTTGCGGTAGCGCCAAGTGAATTCAGCCCCGCCGCATTGCAGCGGGTCGTCCGGAAAGGCGTATTTGAGGAGCAGGCGGGTGCGGATTTCCTTGTAGCCCTGCTCCTTGTTGTGATTGGTCACGTACAGGGAACCGTCGCCTTCCGCCAGCACCCGGTATTTGCCTGTGGAGGTTTTCTGCACCACCCATTTGTGGGCGTCATTGTCGCCTTGGCGCAGTTTCAGGCTTTCATCCTGGCTCAGGCATTGCACGGCGGAAAACGATACGATCCACTCCTTGGTGGCGGGTTTGTCATCCAGCTCGAAAGGTGTGCCCAACACCAGACATTGCTGGCGCTTTTCGATGTTGGTGGGCGCATAAATGGCGAAAAACAGGTTCCGGAATGGGTTTTCGGTGGTTGTTGCGGACAACGCGGCGTCCAGCTCCTTGCCAATGGGTTGGAAGATGTTTTCGTATTCCTTGCCCATGGTGTCCGCCTTGTTCTTGTACAGCACCGCCCAGCCATTGGCGGGCGGCAGGCTGGGGATAACGGGCGGAAAACGGGTTTCAAAGGCGGCTTTGTACCAACTGGAAGGCAGTGTGCTGGTGCGCCGGGAGCTGTCGGCCAGACTGTCGCCGCTGGCGGCGCAGGAAAGCCCGGCCAACAGTAACAGGGCAAAGATCTTGTTGTTGCACACCATGGTCTGGCCGATCCTCCATAATCAATCTGGTCGCCTCTAGCTGCTGGCGGACTGGGCGAAGCCCTGGCTGGCCAGCGTTGTCATGATACCCCGCCATTGGGCCGCCGTCTGGGGTGGTTGGCGCTTCAACAGGGCATGCAGTTCGGGCATGTCCACATTGCGGTAAAACACGCTGTTCCGCCCCGCCGTTTCAGGCGTGACCTGCCGCCGGAAATCGCGTGTGGCCGGTACGCCCAAAATGTCCTCATACTGGTAATAATTGTCGTCCGTTGGCCTCAACGTGGATTTATTGCGGAAACTTAGTACATAAATATTGGCTCCGCCACCCAGACGCAAAGGATACAGGGCAATTTTGCTGTCCGCCAACGGATTGTTGTTGATGTCGGTGTTGCCCATGATGGAGCCGCTCAACATGCCGCTGATGGAAATGGTGTGCTGCCCGCCAATCTGCAAGCTGTTGTCACGGATGTGCAGGTTGCGGAACGCGCCGTCGGAGGCAAAAACACCCTGCAATGCGCCGTCGGAATACACCACATTGCCGGAAACACTGACATTGCGCATCTGTACGCCACCGAAACGGTCAACGCCATTCGCTGGCTCCGGAATCAGCTGGAAGGCGTCGCGGTGGCCCATCTGCATGAAAGGGAACACCCGGTAGGTGCGTCCGCGTTGCCGTTGGCGCTCGTTGATGCCGCTGACCAGTTTGTCGAAATCCTGGGCGAATGCGGAGTAAACCGTGTCATCCACGGCCACCAGGTTGACTACGCTCAGGTTGCCTGCGCTGTAAACCTGCATGAAATCACGGATAAAGAACGCCTGCCCGCTGCGCCTGCCGCTCAGGTTCAGGCGCGGGAAACGGCGCCTTTCCAGGTCGCCAGCGGCTGGCAGGCTGTTGGACAGCGCATCCGCCTGTTGCTGGTTGCGGATCCAGTGCAAAGGCTGGCCGCTGTTCTGGCGGACTGCATCATAGGCGCGCGCATTGGCGTCGTTGCGCATATTGGCCACGCTGTATTTGTTCGCCAGCAATTCATTGAGGATGGCGTTGTGGGCGAAATCCTGGTTGCCATCAGCATTGAAGGTGTCGGCGGTGGTGGTGATGAAGTCGCCACTACTGGCGGCTGGGTTGCCGGAGCTCCCGCCGGATGCGTTTCCGCTATCGCCGACGGCACCCGTGGTGCCGGTATTGCCTGCGCTGCCGCTCAGTTGGGTCAGCCGCGCCTGCTCCGCTTGCAGGTTTTGCAGTTCCTGCGTCCATTCGGCGATTTTGGGGCTGTTGTTGTAGCGGCGGTATTCTGCCAGCATTTTTTCGGCGTATTGGATTTTGTACGGCAACTCGCCCAGGCGTTTCCTGATTTCGTCCGGCGTCATGCGGCTGACCGGATCTGGCGCCCCACCTGTCTGCTTCCGCAGCAGCGCTGCCTGTTCCGCCTGGAGGTTTTGCAGGATGGCCTGATAGCGGGAGTCGCCTTTGGCCAGTTGTTGTTCGGCGTATTGGATGTCATAAGGCAGTTTGGCCAGACGTTGCGCTTCCGCTGCTGTCAGCCCGGCGGCGGTGCCTGTGGCGCTTCCGCCACCCAGGTCGGGCATTGGGCCGGATGGGTTGTTCAGCCAGTCAGTCAGCTTTTTCACCTCGGCATTGTAGGCGTCGCGGCGTTGCCGCCATTGGGTGGCTGCTTCCTGGTTGTGGGCGGTGAGGGCGTTACGCATCTGCGTATCGGCGTCCTGCGCCAAGCGGTTGAGTTCCTGAATCCGGGTTTTGACAGCAGTGCGGTTGTCAGCGCTGACGGAAATGGTTTGTGGCATAACGGTGCTCCCCACAGATTATTGTTTGCCCAGTGTTGTTATATAGATCGACAGATTCTTATAAAGTTAGATGGGTGAACCAGTTCACGCCAATTTTTTTCGGCGGATTATGACGGTTTGTCTAAAAAATGAAATCTTTGGTCGGGTATGGTTTGCTTTACGGCATGGATAAGGCTGTGCCAACCAGCCAGAACATTTCACCGCATTCGACGGTGGCGCCTGCGGTGTCGCCGGTGCAGCCCTGCAACCGTTGCAACATGAGACGCCGCAGCAGCCAGAATCCCGTCAGCATGGCCGCTGTTCCCCAGGCGGAAACAACTATCCCCGCCGCCAAACAGGCTGACGCCGTCCCCCAGGCGGTGGCGCGCGGCAAATGCGTTGTGACGGCGCTGGCCAGCCCGCCAGCCCGCACATACGGCGTGGTCAGGAATAACAACAGGATCAACGCCCGCCCCATAATAGGCGCACATAAAATAAGCAACCCTTGCCCGCCCTCCAGCAATGCGGCAAGGGCGGCGAATTTCAGCAGCATGACGCTGACGACGGCAATCACGCCCGCTGCGCCAGTCAGCGGATCCTTGAGGATACGGTGGGTTTTTTCCTCATCGCCAAAGCCGCCCAGCCAAGCGTCCGCGCTGTCGGCCAGGCCGTCCAGATGCAGCCCGCCAGTCAGCCCGGCCCACAATGCGGTCAGGATCGCGGCCAGCAGCAACGCTGGGGCGTGGGGAAACAGCAGCCACGGTAGGCAAAGCAATGCGCCGACCAGCGCGCCAACCCAGGGGTAGAACAGCGCGGAATGGGCGAAATCTTCCGCTTCCAGCTTGCCCAGATCCGGCGTCGGCAGGCGGGTGAGGAAAGCAACCGCCAGCCAGGCGTGTTTCCACATCAGGCTTGCGGCAGGCCGTGCCCCACCAGGGAAGCTTCCCCATCCGGATAAACGCGCACCCGGCTCAACTGGGCGTAGCCGACTTCAAAGCGCAGGCTTTTCTGGTACAGGATGTCGAGCACCCGCGCCAGCACCACGCGGATGACGCCAGCATGGGTCAACACCAGCACCTGTTGCCCGGCGTACTGCGCTTGCAGGTCATTCCAGGCGGTGTGGATGCGGATGATGAAATCTTCCATCGCTTCGCCATTGGGGGCGATGAAACGGCGTGGCTGGCGCCATAGGCGTTGCATCAGTTCGGCGTCTTGCTCCCAGATTTCCGCCTGGGTTTTGCCGATCCAGTCGCCGAAATTCATTTCGCTCAGGCGTTCATCGATTGTGAATGGGCAGCCCTGCCGTTGCGCCAGCAACCTGGCGAAGTCATGGCAGCGGCGGGTGGGGGACGTGATGACGGCATCCCAACGTCCGCTTTGGGTGGCTCGGGTGAGCTGTTTCCAGCCGTTGTTGCCCAGCGGTTCGTTGCTGGGGGCGCAGAACAGGTTGGGGGTGGCGACTTGGCCGTGGCGCAGCAGGTCAATGGTGGTCGGGGCCGTAATGGGGGCGGATTCCTGCGCCTCTTGTTCAGGGGTGGATTCCGGCCGGTTGTCCTGTTCGGGATTGTCGTTTTTTTGGTCCATATTCGCTTACAATTTGCTGGCGACGGCGGCTTCAGCGAAGGTCGCCATCCGGTTATGCAGGGCGCAGGCCATGCGCAGCAGGGGGACGGCGACCGCAGCGCCGCTGCCCTCGCCCAGGCGCAGGCCCAAATCCAATAAGGGGCGCTGTCCCAACTCCGTGATGACGAAGTGATGCCCCTGTTCAGCAGAAGTATGGGACATGATCAGCCAGTCTGCCACCGCAGGCTGAATTTTGCTGGCGAGCAAGGCGGCGGCGGTGCTGATGAAACCGTCCACCAGCACCGGCAAGCCAAGTTGCGCCGCCCGCACATACGCGCCAGTCAGGGCGGCGATTTCGAAGCCGCCCAGGCGGCGCAGCACTTCCAGCGGTTGCCCGAAATGCTGGTGGTGGCGATTGAGGATGCGTTGCACCACCTCGGCTTTGTGCAATACTCCTGCGCTGTTTAAGCCGGTTCCGGAACCTGTTGCCTCCGTGACCGGCGTATCCAGCAGGGCGCAATAGATGGCGGTGGCGGCGGTGCTGTTGGCGATGCCCATATCCCCGCCAATGAACAGGTCGGTTTGGGCGGCTTGGGCGCGTGCAGTGGCGTCCGCTCCGGCTTGCAAGGCGAGGGCAAGCTGGTTGTGGGCCATTGCCGCTTCAATGGCGCT
This sequence comes from Candidatus Thiothrix phosphatis, assembly GCF_035668035.1. Lineage (NCBI taxonomy): Bacteria > Pseudomonadati > Pseudomonadota > Gammaproteobacteria > Thiotrichales > Thiotrichaceae > Thiothrix > Candidatus Thiothrix phosphatis. Next base: position 66,812 of record NZ_JAYMYJ010000160.1, read on the forward strand.
GTTGGCAGTGCCAGCGCCCGCCCGCTGGCTGATCAGCCTGGGGTGGGCAATGGGGGTTTTGACGCCGACATCCACCACTTCCAGCGTTGCGCCGAGTTCCTGCGCCAGTACGCTGATGGCAGCCCCGCCGTTGAGGAAGTTCGCCACCATTTGTGCAGTGACCGCTTGCGGAAAGGCCGAGACGCCTTCTTCCGCCACGCCATGGTCGGCGGCGAACACGCTGATGAATACCTTGTCGGCGGTTGGCCGTTCACGCCCTTGCAGGCTTGCTAGCCGGATGGCGATAGTTTCCAGTTCCCCCAGTGAACCCGCGGGTTTAGTCAGCTGCGACTGATGCCAGCGGGCAGCTTCCATGGCGGCGGCGTTGGGGATTTGGCAAGGGGTGTTCAGCCATTCCATGTGGGGGTTCCTTTCAGGGTAAGCGGCAAGCCTGCCACCATGAACACGACGGCATCCAGTTGCGCGGCAAGTTGTTGGTGCAAACGGCCTGCCGCATCGACATAACGGCGGGTCAGTTCACCGAGCGGCACGACGCCGAGGCCGGTTTCGTTGCTGACCAGCAGGACATCGCCGGGCAGGCTGGGAAGGGTTGTAAGCAAGGCCTGTGTTTCGGTGTGCAGGCACTGCCCTGCGTCCACGCCCAACAGATTGGCCAGCCACAGGGTCAGGCAATCGACCAGTAATAAGCGGTTGGCGGCGGCGTGCTGTTGCAAGGCCGCCGCCAGCGCCAATGGTTCCTCGACAGTTCGCCAGTGGGCGGGGCGGCTGGCGCGGTGATGGGCGATGCGCGCCTGCATTTCACCATCCTGTGCTTCGGCGGTGGCGATGTAAATGACTTCGCGCCCGGATTGCCGGGCAAGCTGTTCGGCGTGGCGGCTTTTGCCGGAACGTGCGCCGCCGAGGATGAGGGCTTGCATAGGGAGTCCTGCTAAAGTTGGGGGAATTGCGGCCAAACCGACAGCTTCCCCGTAGGCGGCTTACGCCAGCTCCACCAGTTGCAAGGCGAGCGGTTGCGGACCGGACAGTTCGTAGCGGAAGCGCGGGCCGGGCTCCTCATGCAGCACGGCGACTTGCGGCTCAATCGGCAGTTCGCGGCCACCGCGCGCAATCAGCACCAGGGCGGTGATGCTGGCAGGGCGGCCAAAGTCGAACAGCTCATTCATGGCCCCACGCAATGTGCGCCCAGTGTAGACCACATCATCCACCAACAATACATGGCGATCCTTGATGTCAAATGGCAGGTGGGAAGGCTTGTTCTGGCGGTGCAGGCCAACTTGGTCGAAATCGTCGCGGTAAAAGGTGGCGCTCAGTTCACCCAAGGGTTCCGGCAGTTGCAGGCGCTGATGCAATTCCTGCGCAATCCAGACGCCGGAGGTGTGGATGCCGACCATGACCGGGTTGGTGATGCCCTTGTCCTGTATCCACTGGCGGGTTTGTTGTTCGAGTTGGCCGATCAGTGTGTTGACGTTATGGTTCTTGTTGTCCATGGGCATATTCCTGCATCCAGCTTTCGAGGATGATGGCGGCGGCCATCTGGTCGATCTCTTCTTTGCGTATTTTGCGCTTGCGGCCCGCTTGCCGCGCCAGTTTGAGGCGTTGTTCGGCTTCACGGGATGAAAGTTGTTCACTGACCACATCCACCGGCAGTTGGTAGCGGCCCTGCAATTGGCGGATAAAGCGTTCAATCGGCTCCTGCATGGCGCTGGCGGAATTGTCCAGTTTGCGCGGCATGCCCACCACCAGCCGGGCGGGTTTCCATTCCTGCAAGCAACGGCTGATGGCCTCCCAGTCTGGCGCGCCATCACGCGCGGCGATGACGGATTGCGGGATGGCGACGCCAGCCAATGTGTTGATGACAGCGACGCCGATCCGCGCCTTGCCATAATCGAATCCCAGCACGGTCAGATGGTTCATGCGTGGCCTGCGGCGATTCCCAGCAAATTGACGTCAATGCCGATGGTCAGCGCGGCGCCACGCCAACGTTCGGTGTAAGGCGTTTCGAACAGGATTGAGCTGGTTGATGGGCAGGTTAGCCAAGCGTTTTCCTTGATTTCGTGCTCCAACTGGCCGGGGCTCCAGCCTGCGCAACCCAGAACCAGCAGAAAATGGCGCGGGCCAGCGCCGTTGGCGATGTCCTGCAAAATGTCGCGGGAAGAGGTCAGCGCCAGATTGTCGGTAATGCGCAACGTGCTTTCCCAACTGCGTTCGCCGTCATGCAGCACGAACCCCTGTTCGGCCTGCACCGGCCCGCCGCTGAGGGCGGCCTGCCCGGCGATGTGCGGGTCATGGATGTTGATGTCAAGCTGTTCCAGCAGTTCACCGACAGTCATCTCCAGCGGGCGGTTGATGGTGACGCCAAATGCGCCGAATTCGTCATGCTGGCAAACCAAGCTGACCGTATGGTCAAAATTCGGATCACCCATGCTGGGCATGGCGATCAGCAAATGGTTGCGCAGATTGAGGATGTCTTGAGTCACGGCGTTACCAGCTTGCAGTCAGGCTATTTATTGGGTGTTGAGCGTCCCGCTATGGAAAATCCAGGTGCGGGTGATGTTCAACTGGTCCCACTTGCGGCGGATTTCTTCTGGCAGCGGCGGATAAGGGCCTGCGAGCCTGACAATACGCAAGGCAGCTTTGTCCAGCACGTCATAGCCTGATGATAGACTAATTTGCGCATTCACGACACGGCCATCATGGTCCAGGGTGGCGTTGAGGATCAACTTGCCGCTGAGGTTGCGGGCAATGGCTTCCTCGGGGAAATTGATGTTGCCGATGCGTTCGATCTTTTTCACCCAGGCGTCGATGTATTCGGCTTCCACCGCGCTTTTGGCGCTGACGGCGTCAATGAAGTGGATGCGCGGGCGGCGGGCGTAACGGGCTTCCTCCTCATCCATTTCTGCCAGCAATTGGGCGATTTCCTGGGTGGAGTCGGTGCGTTCGTCGGCTACCGGCACGTCCTCTTCTTCAGGCTGCTCGGGTGCCTTGTCGACGTGCTTGAAGGTTTCACCTTTGGTGGTGAGGATTTGCGGTTGCAGCTTGAGCTGGCTGTCTGGCGAACTGGCTTCCGACTGTACCGGCGACTCCCCTGTGGATTCAATGGGTTGCAGCGATGACAGCGGGCTTTGCGGGCGGTTCTTTTCATCGCTGCTGCCGCTGGCTTCCTGATTGGCCTGGGCGATGAAGTCAACCTTGTCGGGCGCTTGTTCGGAGTGGGTCTGGACAAGGGTAATGTCCAGCACCGGTGCCAGTTGTTTGGAAGGATCCGGTGCAGGCAGGAAACCAATGCCGAAAATCAGCATCAGGTGCAGCACAGCCGCAATCGGAAAAGTGATGGTCAGTGGCTCATCCGCCAAGTTCATGGGTAATACGTGCATGGTGTTTGGTACGCAGACAGCTTATTCTACGGACAGGATGTTGATTTTAATATTATCCTGCTTGCTTTTTTTCAAGGTCATACCCCTGTGAATAAAGTCATCTTAACACTATTGTTGGGCAATTGAGTAGGGGGTTATGTGGAAACAGGTCGCCGCCGTGTTGTGGCGGCGGCAACTTGGCGCTGGTGTAGGCTGGCTTACGGGCGGCTCAACGCCATCGCCAGCGCATAACCGTCAGGGACGCCCAGAAAGTGTGAGCCTTTCACTGCCCAGTATTCCGATTGTCCGCGCAGGGCGAACACCTTGTTCATATCCTGGCTAGTCTCGGGAACCACAAAGTCGTACCGGTCAGGGCGCAGCTGATTGTCGCGCACGATTGAAACATAGCGGATAGGCGGATGCGGCTGGTGGTTCAGCCAGTACAGGAAACGGCCCGGCTTTTCAGTGCGCAGGTCGCGGTACAAATCATCGGTACCATCGACCCACTGGCCCATTCCCATGATGGCTCCGGCGAACATGGACAGTGGGGTGTCATTGGCCAGGCAAGCCATGTCCGCTGTTGGTGTGCCGATATTAGGCGTGGCGATGGTGACCAGCGTTTCCACGGGGACGCTGCGGACGGCGACCAGCCAGGCGCGTGCCACCAGCCCGCCTGCTGAATGCCCAACCAGGGTCAGCGGTTCCTGCCGCAGGGCGTAAATGCGTTGCAGGTAGGCATCCAGCATTCTGGCCTGCGCCATGATGGGTGCGTGGGAAGGCAGTTCCACGGTGTAGAATATCCGTTCCGGCTTTCCCTGGGGGCTGACAGGGTCATAGGGGCCTTGCGGCGTGGGGATGAAATTGCCGCCATCCACCCAGCCATTTTGCTGTAGCGCCGGTGTCACGCCATCCATCCGCCAGCTCATCCCATTGCCTTGGAAGCCGTGTATCAGCACCGTCGTCTTTGCCCACAGGGAAACAGGAAATACCAGCAAGCCTATTGCCAGAATTATCAGGCTACGGATTTTCATGCAAACCTCCGTTTGTATTTAACTGTGTTAGCTATTGCTAATATTGGATTCTACTGCAAGTGAATGTTGGGTTTCATCATGACTATACGATGCATCGCTTTTGATTTGGACGACACTCTGTGGGCTTGTAAGCCGGTGATTGAACGCGCCGAACAGCGCTTTTATGAATGGCTGGAAAGGCATTATCCGCGCATTACCGAACGCCATACGCCAACGGAACTCATCAAAAAACGCATCAACTACATGCAGCAATACCCTGAATTGCTGTATAATCTTACCCGCTTGCGTAAAAACTGGCTGGCGGACTTGGCGCAGGAGCATGACTATCCTGTGGCGCTGGTGGAGCCGGGATTTGAAATTTTCTGGCTGGCCCGTAATGAAGTCAGCTTTTTTGCAGGCGCGCTGGAAGTCCTGCATGGATTGGCGGAGCAGTACATGCTGGGGGTTATCAGCAACGGCAACGCCAGTGTCCATCACATCGGGGTGGGACATTTGTTCCAGTTTGCCCACAGCGCTGAAGAGGCCGGGGTCGCCAAGCCGCACCCGGACATTTTCCGTCAGGCGCTGGCGAAAGTGGACATTCCACCGGGGCAGGCTGTTTACGTGGGCGATGACCCGATAAGGGATATACAAGGGGCAGCGAGCGCCGGTTTGCGTACTGTTTGGTTTAATCCGGCAGGCGCGGAATGGCCCGGGGGAGAGGAACCGGACGCCATTATCACCCATCTGGCGCAATTGGAAGCTGTCATTACAACGCTATAAATAATAAATATGGCAACGAGGATGCCTTGCCGACATGCGACATAGCAAAACCACCAATACCGAGTCCCGTACCCGTCAGGCCTGGATTGACCGTTTCTGGGTGTCAGACAGCGAGCGGGATTATTATCTGTTGGGGCAGATAATTGAAAGTATTATGCAATTGCCTCCACCCACCGACCTGATGCAGCCATGCAGCCTGGATGTGGCGGAAATCTTGCGCCATCTGGACGTTGACCAGACCACCTTGTTCGCCGCCCTGTTGTGCGACAAGCGTTTCCATGACTTCCTGACGCTGGAGGACATCGAACAATATTACGGCCAGCCGGTGCGGCGCTTGTGTGAGGATATCCGCAACCTGCAACGTTTCCGCGATTGTGTGGAAACGACCGACACCGGCATTTCCCGCCAGGAGCAGGGCGAACAGTTGCGCCGCATGCTGATGGCGATGATCAAGGATATTCGTGCCGTCCTGTTGAAGCTGGCCTGGAACCTGCAATACCTGCGTCTGCTGGCGCGGGTGGACACCTCCGACCTGCACCGCTGCGTGGCGCGCCAGACCATGGATTTGTATGCGCCATTGGCCAACCGGCTGGGCATTAGCCAGGTCAAATGGGAGTTGGAAGACCTGTCGTTCCGTTTCCTGAATCCCGAAACCTACAAAAGCGTCGCCTCTTCCCTGGCGGACAAGCGCATTGAACGTGAGCAGTACATCGCCGACTTCATCCAAACCCTTAGGGCCTTGCTGGATCGGCACAATATCAGCGCCGAAGTCTACGGGCGCCCCAAACACCTGTACAGCATCTGGAAAAAGCTGTGCCGCAAGCACGTCGGCATCGAGGAACTCTACGACCTGCGCGCCGTGCGCGTCATCGTCGAAGACACCAATATCTGTTACCAGACGTTGGATGTTGTGCACGAAGAGTGGTGGCACATTCCGGAAGAATACGACGACTACATCGGCAACAAGAAACCCAATGGTTACCAGTCCATCCACACCGTGGTGATTGGCCCCGACGGCAAATATGTCGAAGTGCAGATCCGCACCCGTGAAATGCACCGTTTCGCCGAGCTGGGGGTGGCTGCCCACTGGCATTACAAGGAGGGCGGCAAGCAGGACAAGGCGATGAATGAGGCCATCAATTCGATGCGCCGCCTGCTGGAGTCCAATGAAAGCGACAGTGAATTGCTGGAGGATTTTCGTACTGAGGTGTTCAGTGACCGGGTGTTTGTGATCACGCCAAAGGGCAGGATCATCGACATGCCGAAAGGCTCCACGCCGGTGGATTTTGCCTATCATGTACACACCAGCATTGGCCACCGCTGCCGTGGGGCCAAGGTCAATGGCAGCATCGTGCCGCTCAATTATGTCCTGAACAACGGCGAGCAGGTGGAAATCCTGGCCAGCAAGGAAGAGCGGCCACGCCAGGACTGGCTCAATCCGGAACTGGGTTTCATCCGCTCCGGCAGCACCCGGCAGAAAGTGAAGCAGTGGTTCAGCCAGCAAAACTACGAGCAGAATTACCGGGACGGCGAGCGCATCCTGGAAAAAGAGCGCCACTTGGTCAATCTTGGCAAGTTGGATCATGCGGAGCTTGCGCGCCAGTTCAACCGCAATACGGAGCGCGATTTGCTGATTGCCATCGGCAGGAATGAAATTTCCCCTGCGCAGATCCGCAGTTTCCTGCTGCGTTCGCATGAGCCGGAATTCAAGCTGCGCACCACCAGAAGCCGGGAAACCGTCCGCAATGATGTGGAGGTGCGCGGGGTCAGGAAGCTCTACACGCAGATGGCGACTTGCTGCCATCCGGTCAATGGTGATCCCATCATCGGCTACCTCTCGCAAGGGCGCGGGGTGATTGTGCACCGCGCCGATTGCCCTGACCTGGCGAATTTGCGCAAGGAGCGTCCGGAACGGATTATCGAAGAAGTGGATTGGGGTGCTAATGCCGCCGCTTACGCCGCTGACATTACGGTTTCGACCTACAACAAGACCGGCGTGTTGCGCGACATCACCAGCCTGCTGGACAAGGAAAAGGTCAATATCCACAGCCTGCACACCCGGGAAATCCACGACCCGTGCCTTGCCGTCATGGACTTTACCCTGGAAATCCGTGATGTGGAGCAATTGGGCGATGTGCTGGAAAAGCTGTTGCAGCTTTCTTCCGTGATCGACGCCCAGCGCAAAGGGTAAGCACGGCTATTGCTGGAAATTGATGGGCAGGCTGATTGCCTGGCCGTTGCGGGTGATGTTCAAGTTGACTTGGGGGGAGGTTGAGGCATCCTGCAACAGCTTCATGGCGATGGCGGGGCTGTCCAGGGTTGTGCCGTTGATGGAGGTCACGATGTCGCCCGCCTGCAAACCCAACTGGTTGAACAAGCCGACGTTGCTGCCTGGGTTCAGTTGAAAACCGAGGAATTTGCCGTCACGTTCATACGGTTGTGGGCTGGCGACTTCCAGCAGCCGTGCATTGTTGTTCAATACGGATTGGCGAAATTCGTTCAGGTTGTTGCCGTCAGGTGACCCTGGAGGGGGTTCCTGCGTTTCCATGGCGGATAAGGGGGGCGGGACTGCGCCAGCGGAATCGGGGTTGACCATATCCGGGGGCGGCATGCTGTCCGGCGGTGAGGTGTCGGTGGATGCGATGTAATCCGCTTCGCCCCCGCTGCTGCTATCCATGAAGCCGCCGGGAGGGGCGTCACCGCCTCCGCCACTGCGTTCGGGTTTGGGCAAGTCCAGTTTTTCCAGCAAGCCATTACGCCGCAATAGCACATGATCGGCCAGTATCTGCTCCAGTTGTGCGTTGGAGTTGCCGATATTTTCACCAATTGCATAGATGTTTTGTTGGCCGTTCTCCTCAATGACGGCATAGCCCTTTTGGCGGGAAGGGGCATATATGCCTTGCAGCTTAAGCGCCAATTGGGTGGGTTGGATATTGGTTGCAACGGGTTTGCCTGCATCGGGCTGGTAATTGCCAAACAGGTGGTAACCGGCGATTTTATCGCCCAGGCTTTGGGTCGGCGAGGCCGGGAGGGAGGAGGCAGGGGCTGTTGATTCCGTCAGCGCCGGACGCGGTTCGGCAGGAAACAGCATCCATGTCAAATGCGCCAGCAGGAAACCGCAGAGTATGACCAGTCCGAAACTGACGTAATCCGGCGCATGTTCCAGCCAGCGATTGAACAGGCGCATGTGTTGACTGCTTGGCATATTCAAGCCCCTCCTGCCGGTTTTAGACCTGATAATATTCCCGGTACCACTGGATGAAGCGGCGCACGCCTTCCCCCACTGGGGTGGCTGGGCGGTAACCGACATCCTGCACCAGTGCTTCCACATCCGCATAGGTGTCGGGCACATCGCCCGGTTGCAGCGGCAGCAGGTTCATCTCGGCCTTGACGCCCAGTTCCTGTTCAATCGCGCCGATGTAGTCCATCAGCTCGACCGGATTTTGGTTGCCGATATTGTAGACCCGCCAGGGTGCCTTGCTGGTGCCTGGGTCGGGATTGGTGCCGTTCCAGTCCGGGTTGGGCGCAGCGGTGTGGTCTAGGGTGCGGATGACACCTTCCACAATGTCGTCGACATAGGTGAAGTCACGGCGGTGCTTGCCATAGTTGAAGACGTCGATGGGTTGTCCCGCCAGCATCGCCTTGGTGAACTTGAACAGTGCCATGTCCGGCCGGCCCCAGGGGCCATACACGGTAAAGAAACGTAGGCCGGTGGTCGGCAGGCCGTACAGGTGCGAATAGGTGTGCGCCATCAGCTCGTTGGCCTTCTTGGAGGCGGCGTACAGCGACAGCGGGTGATCCACATTGTCATGCACGGAAAACGGCATGGATTCGTTCGCGCCATACACGGAACTGGAGGATGCGTACACCAGATGTTTTACGCCGTGATGGCGGCAGCCTTCCAGCACATGGGCGAAACCAACCAGGTTGCTGTCCACATAAGCCAGCGGATTTTCGATGGAATAGCGCACCCCGGCTTGGGCGGCCAGATTGACGACGGCATCCAGATTTTCCGCCGCAAACAGTTTCGCCATGCCGTCACGGTCAGCAAGGTCAAGACGGATAAACGTGAACCTGCCCTGCTTGTCAGCATCGATGATGCGCTGCAAACGGCGCTCTTTCAGGCTGACATCGTAATAGTCGTTGAAATTGTCGATGCCGACGACTTCGTCGCCGCGTTCCAGCAGTTTCAGGGCAAGATGCATGCCGATGAAACCCGCCGCCCCCGTGATCAATGTACGCATGTTATGTTCCTAATTATTGGGTAAGCCGATCCGCCACTTCGCGGTACTTTGCCGCTGTTTTGTCGACGATGTCCGCAGGTAATTCTGGCCCTGGAGCTGTTTTCCCCCAGTCCAGGGTCTCTAAATAATCCCTGACGAATTGTTTGTCAAAGGATGGCGGACTAATGCCCGGTTTATATTGATCGGCTGGCCAGAAACGGGAAGAGTCCGGGGTCAGGATTTCGTCGATCAACACCAAGTTGCCATCCGCATCCAGCCCGAACTCGAACTTGGTGTCGGCAATGATGATGCCGCGCTTAAGGGCGTATGCGGCGGCACGGTTATACAGCTCCAGGCTGACGCTGCGCACCTGTTCGGCCAGTTCCGCGCCGATCTGCTGCTGCATTTGCCCGAAGCTGATGTTGATGTCGTGTGTGCCGACTTCGGCCTTGGTGGATGGGGTGAAAATCGGTTCGGGCAGGCGATCCGCCATCCGCAGCCCGGCAGGCAACGTGATGCCGCACACCGCGCCGGTTTGCAGGTAATCCTTCCAGCCGGAGCCGATCAGGTAGCCGCGCACGATCGCTTCCACCGGCAATGGTTGCAAGCGTTTGACGATAATGCTGCGGCCTTGCAGTCCAGCCTTTTCTTCCGCGCTCAAGGGCAGTCCGTCCAGGGTTTTGCCGCTCAGGTGGTTGGGGATCACCTCTTCCAGCAAGCCAAACCAAAAGTTGGCGACCTGGGTGAGGATGACGCCCTTCTGCGGGATCGGCGTGGGCATAATGACATCGAAAGCCGACAGGCGGTCAGTCGTGACGATCAGCATGTGCTGCTCATCGACGGCATAAATGTCGCGGACTTTGCCGCGCGCGAGCAGGGGAAGGGAGGAAACGTGCGTCTCGAAAACGGTTGCAGGAGTGCCGGTTGTGTTCATTGGTGACTGTTAGTTAGTGCGAAAGTATAGACCACGGTATAATATCAGATTTTGTAGCAAACAAGGGTAGCATCATGACTCAACCCGTCCAGCCGGTCGTGGGGGTTGTCATGGGCAGCAACAGCGATTGGCCTGTCATGGCCAAAGCCGTTGAGCAGCTGGAAAAGTTCGGCGTTGCTCACGAATACCGCGTCGTTTCTGCTCACCGTACACCAGATTTACTGTTTGAATACGCGGAAACCGCCCGTGAGCGCGGCCTGAAGTGCATTATTGCCGGAGCTGGCGGCGCGGCGCACCTGCCCGGGATGCTGGCGGCGAAAACAACGGTTCCGGTGTTGGGCGTGCCGGTGACGAGCCGCGCGCTGAATGGGATCGATTCCCTGTATTCCATCGTGCAAATGCCCAAAGGCGTGCCGGTTGCGACCTTTGCCATTGGTGAGGCGGGCGCCGCCAACGCTGCGTTGTTTGTTGTGGCGTTGCTGGCGAACGAAGACCCGCCGCTACTGGAAAAACTGACGCAATTCCGTGAGGAACAGCGCCAGCACGCCCTGAACATGAAGTTACCCCCAACGTCTTGACCCATTCTATTTTATGACTCTACTTCCCGGATCAACTATCGGCATGCTCGGGGGCGGGCAGCTTGGCCGCATGTTTACAGTGGCCGCCCGCACGCTCGGCTACCGCGTCATCGTGCTGGAGCCTGATCCACATAGCCCCGCTGGCCAGCTTGCCGATGACCACATTACCGCCGCTTACGACAACAAGGCCGCGCTGGCGATGTTTGGCGAAACCTGTGACGTCGTCACCACCGAGTTTGAAAACATACCGGCGTCCACGCTGGAGTTTCTTGCCCAATACTGCCCGGTGCGGCCATCCGCCGCAGCGGTGCAAATGGCCCAGGACCGGATTGTGGAAAAGGAATTCGTGCGTTCCTGCGGCTTATCGCCAGCGCCATTCGCCGCCATCCGCAAGCTGGAGGATATTGCCGCAGCAGAAGGTTCCTTCCATTACCCGGCCATCCTCAAAACCGCGCGTTTCGGTTATGACGGCAAGGGGCAGGCGACGGTCAAATCCGTAGCAGAAGCGGAGGCCGCCTTCACCAAATTGGGCGGGGTGGATTGCGTGCTGGAGCAACGGGTGGAGTTGGCGCGCGAAATTTCCGTGATCCTGGCCCGCAGTGTCGGCGGCGAGGCGCGTTGTTACCCGGTGGCGGAGAACGAGCACCGCAATGGCATCCTGCACCAGACCATCGTTCCTGCACGGATTGATGCGCAACTGGCGGAAGCGGCTCAGGCTGCCGCCACCCGCATGGCGGGGCGGCTGGATTTCATCGGCGTGATGGCGGTGGAGTTCTTCGTCACCAAGCAAGGCGAATTGCTGGTCAACGAAATGGCCCCGCGCACCCACAACAGCGGGCATTACACCCTGGACGCTTGCCTGACCTCACAGTTTGAACAGCAGGTGCGCATGGTGTGTGAGTTGCCATTTGGCGACACCCACCTGCTTTCCCCGGTGGTGATGGTCAATTTGCTGGGCGATGTCTGGCATGGCATGCAACCGGATTGGCTGGCGTTGCTGCAAAGCGCCAACACCAAACTACACTTGTACGGCAAGCGCGATGCCCGACCTGGCCGCAAAATGGGCCATTACTGCACACTGGCGGAAAGTGTCAGTGCCGCCACTACCGAAGCCGAACGGATTTTTCAACAATTGCAATAAGGATGCGCCACGTGGAAGCACACACCCTCTTGCTTAAGTTACACGCCATCGTCGCGTTGTTGTCTGTCGCCATTTACCTGCTCAGGGGCTTCTGGATGTTGGCCAACAGCCAGGCGGTAATGGGCAAGGCGGTGCTGGCGGGCGCTTCGCTTTCCATGTTGCTCCTGCTGGGGACTGGCTTGTGGCTGGCGTTTTTCAGCACAACCCATGGTGTTGATGCCTTTGTGATCATCAAATCCATTGGCCTGATCGTGTATGTGGTGCTGGGTGTGATCGCATTGAAGCCGGGCCTGGACAAACCCATCGCCATTGTGCTGTGGCTATTGGGGCTGGCGGCGTTCATCTATACTTTCCTGTTCGCAAAAGGCATGGCTCCGGCGTTATTGTAATGGCAGATATCCCCTACACTGATAAATTGCGCGAAGACCTCCGTTTGGAGGCAGAGCTTTGCGGGCAGCATTTCACCTTCCTGTCGACCTGGGGAATTTTTTCCCCGCGTGAAATCGACGAGGGGACGGCGTTGCTGCTGAAATACCTGAAAATCAATCCGGCTGACGACTGTTTCGACCTGGGTTGCGGCTACGGGCCGATTGGTCTGGCAATGGCGAAATTGGCCCCTCAAGGCCAGACGCTGATGGTGGACAAAGATTTCATGGCGGTGGAATACGCCAACCGCAACGCCGCCCTGAACCGGTTGCCGAACGCCAGGGCTATGCTCAGTAATGGCTTCCAGCATATTGACAGGGATTTGCGCTTTGATGTGATCGCGTCCAATATCCCGGCGAAAGTCGGCAAGGAAATGATGAGCATCCTGCTGCACGACATGAAACAGCGCCTTAAGCCGGGGGGGCGTGTTTACCTTGTCACCATCAATGGGTTGCGGGAATACATGAAGCGCAATCTGAAAGAGGTTTTCGGCAATTTCGACAAGCTGAAGCAGGGTGCGGCGTATACGGTTTCCTATGCCGAAAAGCTTTAGGGGTTGGTTAATATCTATTCATCCCGTCAACACTGCAGAATCAGGCGGCGTCGTGATATTCCGTCACCAATGCCTCCTATTCCGTGATCCCATCACACCAACACATGTTGGGCTAACCCGGTTGACTGGATTCCCATAATGCGCGGCGCTTATTGGCGGTGGCTGCCATGCTGATTATTTGTTCAGCATGGCAGCCCCTCGGATTGGCTTCGAATAAATAAGCGCCGCTTGCCATTTCAGCCTAGTGGCTATGTGTTTGACGTCAGGCTGAATGAAATCAGCACCAGTCGGGATTTCCACGCCTTCAGGCGTTTTGATGATGGAAAAAATAGTGTCAATGGGTACATTCATATCCATATTGTGGATGAACTATTCAGCGGATCAAAGGCCGCTAGGTAGTGACCGCGTGGCGTACCTGGCTGATGGTTGGTGCGTCCTACATGTTTGCGCCGCTTTTTAACTATAAATTGTGTCAATGTAGCGCCGACCATGATACATAAAAATCCTGGTTTCAAAAGGTAAAAAATCTTAAAATTGAAAGTGATACACAATCTTATTTAGATAAAAACTGTATACTCTATAAGTTAATGATGATGTGGTGATGTCAATGATTCGTAACTAAAAAAAGGCGGATCCGAAGATCCGCCAGACTTGCGAGGGAGTATTATAACTTTTAAGAATTACTAGTTGAGTGTGTAGTGTGCTGATTAAGTCGCTGCCACCAGCGTGTCGGTTCAAACAAAACTGCAAAAATTGTCATTTAAACTTTTTTGTTTGTTAATCGAGTGAAATTTAGAACCAAACAGCCAACAAGAGCGACTTACACGATGAAAGGCCATTCACCAAGCAGCAAGCAGCAAGCGGAAGTAGTAGGCAAGCGCAGTGATGAAGTGTTGATGGAACTCATCAGCAGCGGAGACCAGCAAGCGTTCAGCCATTTGTATTTACGTTACCAACCCAGGTTGGTGAAATATTGCTCTCGTGTATTGCGGGATGATATTGCTCAGGCTGCTGATCTTGTGGATGAGGCTATGTTTGATGTTTGGCGGTCAGCAGAAAATTTTGCAGGCAGATCCAAGGTTTCGACATGGATTTATTCTATCGCCCGCAACAAGGTTGTGTCGTGGTTACGCAAAACCTCGGAGCTGACGTTGGAAGATGAGTCGATATTGGACGCCATGATTGACCCTGCCGCCAACCCTCATGAGGTATTGGCATTGGATGACATGAAACAGCAGTTGTTGCGACTGATGGATCAACTTACGGATGAGCATCGAGAGGTTATCAGGCTAACTTATTTTGAGGACAAATCAGTCAAGGAAGTTGCCGAAATTCTGGATATTTCCGAAAACACAGTCAAAACCCGAATGTTTTATGCTCGCAAGCGATTGGCACAATTGCTGGAAAAAGCAGGAATAGTCGGATTTGACCTTTGATACAGTCAGGAAAGCAATTAATTATGAGCCTATATCCAAGTGGTAGTCCTGTCGAAGAGGCGCATCTCCTTCTTCCTTGGTACATTACCGGAAAATTGAGCGAACCAGAGCGTAAACTGGTGGAAAGCATGCTGGAGCAGAATGCTGAGTTAAAAGAGGAATATCTCCGCGAACTTAAAATGGTGGATATGATTCGCTCCAATAGCAGCCTTTTGCAGTTAACTGCGGTTGATACGACCCAGCAGCGCTTGGATAAGTTGATGAAGCGTATTGAGCGTGAGGAGCAGACGAAGAAAAACACGTTTCCGGAGCAAGCGATAAGGCAGGCGAATAGAAAAAAGGCAGCTTTTGCTTGGCGGGAGCTTTGGTGCAGCTTGTTGCCGCAAGGCAGTTGGTTGATGTCGGCGAGAGCTGTCTTTGCTGTATTGTTACTGGCGCAAGCTGGTTTGATTGGTTGGTTTGCCCATTCATACTTCGACCCACAAAGTAATGTTTATATTACTGCGAGCGCAGTGGATACCGTTGATAAGAAAGCAAAAGTGCCAATGGTTAGCGGAATGATCCTGCTGATAAGCTTCAATGAGTCTGCCCGAATGCGTGAAGTGCGGGATTTTCTGAAGCAATGGAACGCCCATATTGTGGATGGCCCGGATGCAAGTAACCTGTTCAGGATTGAAATCAAGGATGTGCCTTCTTCTGACCAGCGATCGGAGTCAATTTTGCAGCAAATCCGACAGAATCAGGTGTTGGTTGGTTTCGTCGGACGGGAGTTCTAATTCCTGCCTGCTTTTTCTTCATGGTCTCGTTATACTGTTACCCGCAATTCAGTAGCCCGGATATACCATGCAATCTCTTCATTATTTTTTTATCCCGTCTATTT
The DNA here is from genome assembly GCF_035668035.1 of Candidatus Thiothrix phosphatis. Lineage (NCBI taxonomy): Bacteria > Pseudomonadati > Pseudomonadota > Gammaproteobacteria > Thiotrichales > Thiotrichaceae > Thiothrix > Candidatus Thiothrix phosphatis. The sequence goes on from NZ_JAYMYJ010000160.1 coordinate 82,129, forward strand.
TATCATTACTGCTTGTGGCCTGTAGTGGTGCTCCCATCAAATATAAAGTTTTAGGTACTGCTGAAGATTCAGGAGCATGCCAAATTAACGAAAATATTTGCGTCGCCACTTATCAGTTTCGTCCAGTGAATTATGAAAAAGACGAAATGTTGATCACCTATAATAGCCAAAAGCCATCGGAAATAGCCGATGCTGTATTGAAAAAATACAAATTGCGGGCTAAACGCAGTGACAACTTAGATTCTATTAACACGACCATGATTACAGCGGCCACCAATGGGCAGGATCCGTATGATGTGGTTAAGGCGATCAAGCATAATGAAAAGGAAGTGGATGCCAATACCAGCAACTTTTTCACTACTGCGGCAATCCAGACCGGTGGTATGCCTATCTGGCCTTTGGGGTTGACGGGAGTGGGCGCGGCCCGTCAACGTACTGCGGGTGGTGGGGTGATCATTGGTATGATCGACACACCAATCGACATTGACCATGCCGCATTACATTCCACCATTGACCGCATTGACTTGGTTCCCCAAGGCGATGCGCTTAATCGTCTGCATGGCACGGAAGTGGCGGGTATCTTGATCAGCCGAAATTCGCTTATTGGCATTGCTCCGGATGCGCTATTGGTCGCCATCAGCGCTTTCAGCACCAACCCGAACAATCCGGATGAACGCCGCAGCAATTCAGGCCTGATCGCCAAAGCTTTGGAAATAGCCATGCAAAAGAATGTGCAAGTGCTGAACCTGAGTTTTGAGGGGCATTCAGACCCACTGGTGGACAGAATGGTGGAGGCTGCTGTGCAAAAAGGCATTGTGGTGGTTGCTTCCGCTGGCAATGGCGGGCCTGGGGCGCAACCAGCTTACCCGGCGGCGTTGCCTGGCGTTATTGCCGTGACTGCGGTGGATCAGACGGAAAATGTCTTTAGCCGGGCGAACCGGGGTGATTACATTGATCTTGCTGCACCTGGCGTCAGCGTTTTAACGACTGCGCCGCGTGATTCTTTTCGCACCGCTAGCGGCACTTCGATGGCGGCTGCCCATGTCAGTGGTTTGATCGCCTTGATGAAATCGCTGAACCCGGCGTTCAATCCTGAGTGGCTCAACTTTACTGCGACTGACTTAGGCCAGCCGGGAAGGGATAGCGATTACGGCTATGGCCTGATCAATGCGGAGCGAGTGTTGTCAGCCTATTAACTCATTTCTGCAAAAATTTGACTTGAAGCAAGAAAACTTGGAGATGCGGCAACGTTTTGATTTTGCTCAAAGAGATTAGCGCTTCCTGCCTTTACGATAGCCGCAGTTTTTCGTAAGGAGCAGTATAAATGGCACACTTTTTCTCTAGCGCTCAAGGCATTGTGTTTATGTCCGTGTTTACCATCGTCTTCATTTTAGGTTTCCTGGGCTACCTAGGGTGGAAATTCTATAAGCTTTCCGGCCATAAGCCACAGCCGGGCGAAAAAACCTGGTAAGGTTCAGGCATTTTCTGTCAGCCAATCACGGGGGCGCAGGAAATCGGTGTAAAGCCTAGCTTCCTCGCTGCCAGCGGCAGGCAGCCAGTTATAACGCCATTTGACCAGTGGGGGCAGGGACATCAGGATGGATTCGGTGCGGCCGCCGGATTGCAGGCCAAATAAGGTGCCTCGGTCATACACCAGGTTGAATTCCACGTAACGGCCCCGGCGGTAAAGCTGGAAGTCACGTTGTGTTTCGGTGAAAGGCAGGTTTTTGTGGGCGCTGACAATGGGGCGGTAAGCTTGGATGTAGCTATCGCCGACACTGCGCAGGAATGCAAAGCTTTTGTCGAATCCCCATTCATTCAGGTCGTCGAAGAACAGGCCACCAATGCCGCGCGGTTCGTTACGGTGCTTGAGGAAGAAATAATCATCACACCACTGCTTGTAACGGGCGTACACACCCTCCCCGAATGGGTCGCAGGCGGCTTTTGCCGCGCGGTGCCAAGCAACGCAATCTTCCTCAAAACCGTAGTAGGGGGTCAGGTCAAAGCCGCCGCCGAACCACCAGACCGGCTCTTCACCGGGTTTTTCCGCGATGAAAAAACGCACATTGGCATGGGAGGTGGGAACCATCGGGTTATGCGGGTGAATAACCAGCGATACTCCTAGGGCCTGGAAACTGCGTCCGGCCAGTTCCGGGCGTTGCGCTGTCGCGGATGGCGGCAATTTATCGCCAAACACATGGGAGAAATTGACGCCGCCTTGCTCAAACACGGCACCATTGCTGATTACGCGGGTGCGTCCGCCACCGCCGCCGGGGCGTTCCCACGCATCTTCTGCAAAGCCCGCGCCGCCATCTTCAGCCGCCAATTGACTGCAAATGTCATCCTGCAAGGCCAGTAGGTAATCTTTGACGGCGGCAATATCCACTTGCGGCATGGGGCGTCCTTGTTTGGTTGCAAAACTCCCTATTGTAGCCGGAAAAGAGGGCTATGTGGGTCAGTATGGCTTTATTCCAATGTAGTTTCCTGGCGGGCTATAGTTGCATACCCATATTTGGCTGTTATCTGAACAAACTGTGCGGGCGCAGCCGATATTGAGCGTTGTGCTCCAGACCATTTGTGTGTAATGCCCGCAAGGCTTTCCAGCGGCGCAGGTGTCCGTTGCATACGTATAGTCCGTTTTCTCCGCAGCCCAGGCCTGCGCCGGGCGAGCTGAATCGATTGCCTGGATAGCCCCACCATAATTGCTGTACCACGCAATGTTTTCACCCGTGTTCAGGGTGTCTTCGGCTGAAGTGCGGTGCGTTAATTGGCAGCCCGTATTGGCAAGGTGATCGGCCCAGCTTTTTGCGTATTCAGCCAGCTGTTCCGACCAAATTAAAGGGATGGAACCGACCAAAGCCCGCTCCTGGTTATGTATATCCAGCATGCCTGTCATATCGGGCGGATCAGTCAGGGTCGTTGTAGTGGGCGTTGGGGCTTCATTTGTGTCGGAAGATGAGCCGCCGCCGCACGCTGTACACAGCAGCGCGAGGCTCAGGATGGAAACGTTGCGCACTTTATTGTCCTCATATCAGGGAATAAAGGGGTTGTAATGGCGCTCCTTGCCGATGGTTGTGTTGGGCCCATGACCAGGAATGACAATTATATCATCACCCAATGGCCACAACTTAGTCTTTATAGAGTCAATCAGTTGGCGATGGTTCCCGCCTGGAAAATCGCTGCGGCCGATTGAACCGTTGAACAGCACATCCCCTGCGAACACCACGCCCGCCTGCCGGTGGACAAACACCACATGGCCTGGCGTGTGGCCTGGCGTATGCAACACCTCCAGCGTTTGCTTGCCAAAATGCAGGGCGTCGCCTTCCTGTAGCCAATGGCCGGGAACGAAGGCGTCACAATGCGGCAGCCCAAACTGTCTGGCTTGGAGCGGCAAGGCGTCCAGCCAGTATTGGTCAGCGGTGTGCGGGCCGGAAATGGGGATTTGGTAATGCCCGGCCAACGCCAGCGTCGCGCCGACGTGATCCAGGTGGCCGTGGGTGAGAAAAACGCCGACGGGTTTCAGGCCATATTGGGCGACGGCGGCGATCAGCTTGTCGGCATCGCCGCCTGGGTCGACAAAAGCGCACTCGCTGGTTTCCTCGCACCAGACAAGACTGCAATTTTGTTCGAAAGCGGTTACGGGAATGGTCAGGTACTGCATAGGTTGGCCCCGCGTTTGGTTATTCAGGGCACAGATTATACGTGGGAATGAAACCCTGCGAAGCATGGTTCAGTAATCCAGAAAATGCTAAAGTACGCACTCTTTGATTTTAGCCCCAGATTCGCCCAAGGATTGACCATGTTAGTCGCTGCCAATATCACCATGCAATTCGGCGCCAAGCCGCTGTTCGACAATGTTTCCGTCAAATTCGGCGACGGCAACCGCTACGGCCTGATCGGGGCCAATGGCGCGGGCAAGTCCACCTTCATGAAAATCCTGTGTGGTTTGCAAGACCCGACCCACGGCAATGTTTCCAAAGACCCGAACGAACGCATGGCCTACCTGCGCCAAGACCAGTTCGCCTACGAAGACCAGCGGGTGCTGGATGTGGTGCTGATGGGGCATGAGGAAATGTGGAAAGTGATGGCTGAAAAAGACGCCATCTACATGAATCCGGAGGCGACTGAAGACGATTATATGCGCGCGGCGGAACTGGAAGGCCAGTTCGCGGAAATGGACGGCTACACCGCCGAAGCGCGCGCCGGTGAACTGTTGTTGGCGGTCGGCATCCCCACTGAACAACACAGCGGCCCGATGAGCCAGGTTGCGCCCGGCTGGAAACTGCGCGTGCTGTTGTGCCAGGCGCTGTTCGCCAACCCCGACATCCTGCTGCTCGACGAGCCGACCAACAACCTCGACATCAACACCATCCGCTGGCTGGAGGAAACGCTCAACAACCGCGATTCCACCATGATCATCATTTCGCATGACCGCCACTTCCTGAACCAGGTCTGCACCCATACCGCCGACCTCGATTACGGCAAGATTCAGGTGTACCCCGGCAACTACGACGATTTCATGGAGGCCGCCACCCAGGCGCGTGAGCGGCAGGCCAACGCCAACGCCAAGGCCAAGGAGCGCATTGCCGAATTGCAGGATTTCGTGCGCCGTTTCTCCGCCAACAAATCCAAGGCCAAGCAGGCCACCAGCCGCCGCAAGCTGATCGAAAAACTCAAGCCGGAAGACGTGAAGCCGTCCAGCCGCCAGTATCCGTGGATTCGCTTTGAATACGACGAGAAAGAGCGCCTGCACCGTTTCGCGGTGGAAGTGGAAGACCTCACCTTCGCCTACGAGAACATGGAAAAGACCCTGATCCGCCACTTCAGCTTCACGGTCGAGGCAGGTGAGAAGATCGCCATCATCGGCGAAAACGGTGTCGGCAAAACCACCCTGCTCAAGCTGCTGGAAGGCAAGCTGGCACCGCAGAAAGGCGGCATTAAATGGGCGGAAAAAGCCCGTTTCTGCACCTACGACCAAGATCACGAGGACGAATTCAAGAGCGACAAGCCGCTGACCGACTGGATCGCCGACTACGTGCGCAAGGAAGGCTACGAAGGCGAAGACGCCGAAACCCAGATTCGCGGCACGCTGGGCCGTCTGCTGTTCGGTGGCGACACGGTGAAAAAGCCGGTGAAAGTGCTGTCCGGTGGCGAGAAAGGCCGCATGATCTTCGGGCGCATGATGCTTTCCCGCACCAACGTCATGCTGATGGACGAACCGACCAACCACTTGGACATGGAATCCATCGAATCGCTCAACGGCGCGCTTGACCGCTACGACGGCACGCTGCTGTTCGTGTCGCATGACCGCGAGTTCGTCAGCTCGCTCGCCACCCGCATTTTCGACGTGAAAGGCAATGGCGTGATTGTTGACTACCGTGGCGCCTACGACGAATACCTGCAAAGCCAGGGATTGGAATGACCTTGTGCTGATTTACCTGTATTCCGAAGATGAGCCGGAAAAGGCGGCTCTTGCCCTGCAATGCGCCCAGGAGCCGGATGCGTGGATCAGCACGCAGGTATTGAACGAAGTCAGCAATGTGTTGCGCCGCAAGCAACAACAGGCTTACCCGGACACCCTGAAGGTCATCTAGGAGCTGCAAGGCAATTTTCAGGTCACGACCGTGACGACCCGGACAATTGAGCAGGCGCTGTTGTTGGGGGAGCGTTATCGCTACAGCTATTTCGACAGTCTGATATAGTGGTCGTACAGCGTCTGCGTAATGACCACGCCTTCAAAATTGACGCCTTTGCCGTCGTCGGTCTCCTGCCCTGCCGCGCGCCTGTGACTCCCCTTCCGTTTCGCCCTGTTTCCGTGCTTATATCTGACTGTTATTATGGGTTTATCTTCAAGGCATTGATAATTCGCAATATGTGATGCATCTCTGTGGTGCATGGAATATCTTCGTTCTATCCCTTTTCGGCTATGCCCATATCTCTTTTTGTTGTGCGACGCAATATAAAAGTTTGATCCATGTCATTATTGCGCCGCACCATTCTTAGTAACGTGAATGTCATATTAGGATCGCAGGACTTTCACCGTGGTAAATGCTCTCTTTACTGCCGATATGGGCGTGGCGCTGGGCTACATGCTCGCCTTAGGGGTAACCCTGGCTATATTGCTGGCTATCGCCAATAAGTTTCTGTTTGTTTACGAAGACCCGCGTATTGACGAAGTGGATTCCGCCCTTCCACATGCCAATTGCGGCGCTTGCGGGGAAGCCGGTTGCCGCGTCTTCGCCGAAAAGCTGATTGCCGGTGCAGTCAGCCCTGCCCAATGCACGGTCAATGCGCCGGAAAATAATGCTGCCATCGCCAATTTCCTCGGCGTCGACCTCGGCAACCAGGAAAAGCGGGTGGCGCGGCTGGCCTGCGCGGGCGGCAACCATGTCGCCTACATGCGCGCGCAATATTCCGGCCTGCAATCCTGCCGGGGCGCGGCGATGGTGGGCGGCGGCGGCAAAGGCTGCGCCTGGGGTTGTCTCGGCATGGGCGATTGCAAGGATGTCTGCGAATTCGGCGCAATCAGCATGGATAAAAATGGCCTGCCGGTCGTCGACATCACCAAATGCACCGCTTGCGGCGATTGCGTCGATGTCTGCCCCAAACAACTGTTTGAACTGCACCCCATTAGCCATCAATTGTGGGTGGCCTGCAAAAATCTTCACCATGGCAATGAAGCAGAAACCGAATGCGAAGTGGCTTGCACCGCCTGTGAGCGCTGCGCCAACGATTCCCCCGAAGGCTTGATAACGGTCAGGGACAACCTGGCAATCATTGATTACAGCAAGAATTCCCTGGCCTCCAAGGTCAGTATTCAGCGGTGCCCGACCGGCGCCATCGTCTGGCTGGATGACAAAGGGAACATTGAAAAAGGCCAGAAGGCAAAAGCCGTCATCAGAAAACAGGCTTTGCCGGTCATTGGCCGCGCGTAACCCTTTAAAAATTCTTTCCGTGAGGCAGTCAAAATGTTCGGAAGCAAGAAACCAGCAAAACCTACCGTCAAGTACCCCGGTACGCGCATGGCGATGGATGGCAACGCCGCCGTCATCATGTGTGAACGCGAGGCATCTGACGCGGCGGGTGCATACCCCATCACCCCTTCCACCCAGATGGGCGAATACTGGGCGGAAGAGGTGGCGAAGGGTCACATCAATACTTCCGGCCAGCCGCTGATTTTCGTCGAGCCGGAATCCGAACACGCAGCCGCTGCCGTGACTGCGGGTATGTCCATGACCGGCTTGCGCGCCACCAACTTCTCTTCCGCGCAGGGTGTGGCGTTCATGCACGAATCCCTGTACGCGGCGGTGGGCAAGCGTCTGCCTTACGTGCTGAATATCGGTTGCCGCGCCATCACCAAGGCCAGCCTCAACGTGCACTGCGGGCATGATGACTATCACTGCATTGACGACACCGGTTTCTTCCAGATTTTTGCCAAGAATGCGCAGGAAGCCGCTGACCTCAACCTGATCGGGCGCAAGATTGCCGAACTGTCGCTGACGCCTGCCGCCGTGGCGCAGGATGGCTTCCTCACCACCCATTTGATCGAGCCGTTGCAAGTGCCGGAACGGGCGCTGATCGACGAATTCCTCGGCAGCCCATCCGACATGATCGACTGCCCGACCCCGGCGCAGGAAATGATCTACGGCCCGAAACGCCGCCGCGTGCCGGAAGTGTGGAGCGTCGACAACCCGATGGTGGCCGGTACGGTACAGAACCAGGACGCCTACATGCAGGCCACCGCCGCGCAGCGCCCGTACTTTTTCGACCACATCCGTGACCTGTCTGAAAAGGTCATGTCCGAATACGCCGGTCTGACTGGCCGTTACTATGGCCGCATTGCCGAATACCGCTGCGATGACGCCGACTACGTGATCCTCGGCCAGGGCAGCATGATCGTGCAGGCGGAAGCCGTTGCCGATTACCTGCGCGACACCCGCAAGCTGAAAATTGGCGTCATCAACCTGACCATGTACCGCCCGTTCCCCGGCGATCTGGTCAGCAAGGCATTGAAAGGCAAGAAAGGCTGCGTGGTGCTGGAGCGTACCGACCAGCCGCTGGCCGAAGACCTGCCGATCATGCGTGAAGTACGCGCTTCCCTCACCAAGAGCATCGAAAACGGCATGGTTGCGCGTGGCGAATTGCCATACCCACTGTATGCTGCTTACAAGCCGGGCGATGCGCCTGCGCTGTACTCCGGCTGCTATGGCCTCGGTAGCCGCGACCTGCAACCGGAAGGTATTATCGGCGCAGTCGAAAACATGCTGCCGGAAGGCAAAAACAAGCGTTTCTTCTACCTCGGCATCGACTTCTTCCGCGACGCAGCCACCCCGCGTCAGGAAGTGTATTTCAGCGACCTGCTGAGCCGTTACCCGCAAATTAAAGACCTGTCGATTTACGGTAGCGAAAACCCCAACCTGATGCCGAAAGGTTCCATCACCGTGCGGATGCACTCGGTCGGTGGCTGGGGCGCGATCACCACCGGCAAGAATCTGGCGATGACCTTGTACGACCTGCTCGGTTTCGACATCCGTGCCAACCCGAAATACGGTTCCGAGAAGAAAGGCCAGCCGACCACTTACTACCTGTCGGCAGCGCCGGAGCCGATCCGTCTGAACTGCGAATACCACTACGTTGACGTGGTGCTGTCGCCCGACCCGAACGTGTTCCAGCATTCCAACCCGCTGCACGGTCTGGACAAGGATGGCGTGTTCATCATCCAGAGCAACCTCGGTTCGCCGCAGGAAGTGTGGGCGCAAATTCCACGCAACGCACAGAAATACATCGTTGATCACGGTATCCGCGTGTTCTACGTCGACGGTTTCAAGATTGCGCGTGAGGAAGCCTCCAACGCCGAGCTGCAATTCCGTATGCAGGGCAATGCCTTCCAGGGCGCGTTCTTCGCCGCTTCCCCGCTGATGGAACGCAACAACATGACCCGCGAAACCCTGTTCGGCGCGATCGAAAAGCAGTTGCGCGACAAGTTCGGCGGCAAGGGCGCACGGGTGGTAGAAGACAACCTGAAGGTCGTGCGTCGCGGTTTCGATGAAATCGTCGAAATCACCGAGAAAACCGTCGGTGTTACCCCGGATTCCGTGCGCAAGCAGGCCAGCAGTCTGCCGGTCATGCTGAAACAATTGCCGGAAGGCGACGGCCACGTTTCCGACATCCACCGTTTCTGGGAGCAGACCGGCAGCTTCTACATCGCGGGCAAGGGCAGCGGCAACCTCGCCGACCCGTACATGGCCACTGGCCTGATGCCGGTTGCGACCGGTTTCTACCGCGACATGACCCAGATCCGCTTCGAGTACCCCGAATTCAAGCCGGAAAACTGCACCGCCTGCGGCAACTGCTACAGCGTGTGCCCGGATAGCGCCATTCCGGGGCTGGTCAACTCCATCGCCGACGTATTCAACTCCGCCATCATGCGCATCGAACGCGGCGGCAACCCGACCCGTTTCCTGCGCCGTGAAGTGCGTGGCGTGGAAAAGAAACTGCGGGCGCTGATCGACGCAAAGGGTGAAGAAGCCAACGTCAACCAGCTCCTCGACCACGCGGTGCTGGAACTGCTGGCCGAGTCCGAACTGGAAGGCAAGGAAAAGGAAAGCCTGGAACGCGAATTCGCCCGCCTGCTCGAAGTCATCGGCGACTTCCGTTTCGCCGTCACCAAGCCGTACTACACCAACCGCGAGAAAAAGCAGAAAGGCAGCGGCGGGCTGTTCGCCGTCACCCTCAACCCGTACACCTGCAAAGGCTGTATGGAATGTATCGAAGTCTGTGACGATGGCGCATTGGTCGCCGTACCGCAAACCGCCGAAAGCGTGGAGCGGATGCGCAAGGAATGGAAATTCTGGCTCGACCTGCCCACCACCAGCCCGGATTTCAGCCGCATCGACGATCTGGACGAAAAGGTCGGCGCGCTGGAAACCCTGCTGCTCGACAAGCACAACTACCACGCCATGATGTCCGGCGATGGCGCGTGCCTGGGTTGCGGTGAAAAAACCAGTATCCACCTGTTCACCGCTACCGTGACAGCCTTGCTGCAACCACGCGTCAAAGTGCATCTGGAAAAGATCGACAAGCTGATCAATGCGCTGGAAACCAAGGTGCGCATGGAGCTGGCGAGCAATATCGACCTCGGCAACACCGCCGCTTTCCGCAATGCCATCGACAATAACCAGGAACATGACCTGACGCTGGGCATTCTGTCGCATTCACTGGAGGAGGCAGGTGGCCACACCCATCCGCTCAATCAGGCATGGCTGAAAGACATTACCAAGCTGCTGGATGCGTTGCGCAGCCTGAAGTGGAAATACACCGAAGGCCAGACCAACCAGGGCCGTGCCGAAATGGGCATCATCAACGCCACCGGCTGTACTTCCGTGTGGGCGTCCACTTTCCCCTTCAACCCGTACCCGTTCCCATGGGCTAACCATTTGTTCCAGGATGCGCCATCGATGGCGATGGGTATCTTCGAAGGCCACATGGCGAAAATGGCGGAAGGCTTCAAGGCGATCCGCAAGGCCGAGCTGATCATTGCTGACAAGTACGACCCGGCTGAGCACGACAACTTCCTGACCTACTTCAACTGGAAAGCCTTCAGCGATGAAGAATGGCGGCTGTGCCCGCCGGTAGTGGCTGTTGGCGGCGATGGCGCAATGTATGACATCGGTTTCCAGAACCTGTCGCGCGCGCTGATGTCCGGGATGCCAATCAAGGTGCTGGTGCTGGATACGCAGGTGTACTCCAACACCGGTGGCCAGGCCTGTACTTCCGGCTTTATCGGCCAGGTATCCGACATGGCGCCATACGGCAAGGCGTGGAAAGGCAAGACCGAAATCCGCAAGGAAATGAGCCTGATTGGTATGGCACACCGCACCTCTTTCGTGCTGCAAGCCTCCATTTCCAATATGACCCACATGATCGAAGGCTTCATTGATGGTCTGAACAGCCGCCGTCCGGCCTTGTTCAATATCTACGCCGTGTGCCAGCCGGAACATGGGGTGGCAGATGACGCCGCCGAACAGCAGAGCAAGCTGGCGGTCGAATCGCGCGCCTACCCCTTGTTCCGCTTCGACCCGGATGCCGGTGAAACCTTGAAAGACTGCGCCAGCATCGAAGGCAACCCGTTCGTGGACGAAGACTGGCCGACCTACGCACTGGAATATACCGACGAAAAAGGCAAAGCCGCCAGCATGAAAGTGCCAATGACCTTCGCCGATTTCGCCCTGACTGAAGGCCGTTTCCGCAAGAGCTTCCGCAAAGCGCCGCCGGAAACCTGGAACAACAATATGGTGCAGTTGCACGAGTTCATCGAACTGGACGAAGACGAGCGCGACGGCAAGTACCCGTACATCTGGGCAGTGGACGGCAAGAACCGGCTGATGCGGGTGCTGGTAGCGCAGGAAATCGTGGCTTCGACCGAAGAGCGCCGTGGTTTCTGGCATCAGCTCAAGTCGCTGACAGGTGTGGATCAGGTAGTTGATCTGGATGCCATCAAACTGCAAGCCAAGGCCGAAGTTGCCCAGCAACTGACCGCCACCCTGATGGGGATGGCGGCAGGCAGTGTTCCGGCCAATCTGCTGGCCAGCGGCGGCAACGGCGCACTGGCTCCAACGGCGTCCAATGGTGCTGCCGCCAATGCTGCCGATTATGAGCCGGTGTGGGTGGAAACGCCGGAATGCACCGCCTGCGACGAGTGCATCAATATCAACCCGGGCATCTTTGCTTACAACGATGCCAAGAAAGCCATCGTCATCAATCCGCAGGGCGGGCCTTTCAAGGACATCGTGAAAGCGGCTGAAAAATGCACGGCAGGCTGCTTGCACCCCGGCACTCCGCACAACCCGAACGAACCCGGCCTCGACAAGCTGGTAGCACGGGCGGCGAAGTATCAGTGAAGAAACCCCTCCTAACCTCCCCTTATCAGGGGAGGAACAAGAAGGTGGCACATCTTTCTTCACTCCCTCCCCTGATAAGGGGAGGGTCGGGGAGGGGTTTCTTAAGATGGGAATCATGAGGATTTTTCATGCTTGCTCTGTTTGACAAATTGCGCAAAGGCCGCTTCTCGCACGGCATCCATCCGCATTACCACAAGGAAGCGACCCAGGGGAAAGCCATCAAGCGGCTGGCTTTCCCGCCGCGTCTGATCGTGCCCGTTATGCAGCACATTGGCAGACCTGCCAAACCCATCGTCAAAGTGGGTGAGGAAGTGGTGCGCGGGCAGGTGATTGCCGAAGCGGATGGTTTTCTGTCCGTGCCGGTACATGCGCCAGCCACCGGTATCGTCCGCGACATCGGCCTGATGGCGAGTGCGGCTGGCCCACGGGTGCTGTCGATTGTGATCGATGTGTACAAGGCTGCCTCCCAGCAGGTGTTGTACGGCGAGCCGGTGGAGCCGGAAACGCTGACCCGCGCGGAACTGATCCAGCGCGTACAGGCGACCGGCTTGGCCGGGTTGGGCGGGGCGGCTTTCCCTTCGCATGTGAAGCTGAAAATCCCTGCCAGCAAGGCTGCGCACACGCTGGTGGTGAACGGCTGCGAATGCGAACCCTACCTCACTTGTGACCACCGGGTGATGCTGGAACAACCGCAGGATTTGCTGCAAGGCATCCGCTACGCACTGCGCATCACCGGAGCAGAACGGGCCATCGTCGGGATTGAAGACAATAAGGCGGATGCTGCTGCTGCACTCAAAGCCGCCTTGCGCCCTGATGACCGGATTACGGTGGAGTTGGTGGAAACCAAGTACCCGCAGGGCGCGGAAAAGATGCTGCTGAAATCGCTGCTAGGCGTGGAGGTGCCGGAAGGCGGCCTGCCCATTGATCTGGGGATCGTCGTTAATAACGTCGGTACGCTGGCGCAACTGGGCAGGCTGCTACCGTCTGGCGAAGGCTTGATTGAGCGCGTGGTCACCATTACTGGTTACAACGTCGATATGCCCAAGGCTGGCAATTATCGGGTGCCGATTGGCACGCCGGTGCGTTTCATCCTCGAACAAATGGGGGTGGAAGCCGACCACGAGAAAGTCATCCTCGGTGGGCCAATGATGGGCGCTTCCCTGGCTTCACTGGATGTGCCGATTACCAAGGGCACTTCCGGCGTGCTGGTGTTTCAGGGCCGCACTTTCATGGATGGCGAAAATACCGCAGCGGTTTACCCCTGCATCAAGTGCGGGCGTTGCGTGGATGCCTGCCCGATGCACCTCAACCCGGCGCAGATGGGCTGGCTTGCTGGCAAACGCCAGTACGGACTGATGGAAACCGAATTCCATCTCAAAAGCTGTTTTGAATGCGGCTGTTGCAGTTTCGTATGCCCGTCGAATATTCCATTGGTGCAATACTTCCGCATCGCCAAGGCGGTTAACCGCGAATTGCAGGAGAGGGCTGCCTGATGGCCAATAAACACGTCGTTCTACACACCGCCCCGCATGTGAAAAAGCCGCAGGATGTGCCGACCATTATGCGCAACGTGGTGTATGCGCTGTTGCCGATTGTGGCGTATGCGGTGTACCAGTTCGGCATCAGTGTGCTGGCGCTGGTGATTGTCACCACGCTGGCTTGTCTTGGCACCGAACGTTTCTTCGGCTGGATGGGCGGCAAGCCTAATTCGCTGGGGGATTGGTCTTCCACCATTACCGGCATGCTGCTGGCGCTGACTTTGCCGCCGGGTTTTCCGTTGTGGATGGGGGCGCTGGCCGGGATTGCGGGGATCGCCATCGGCAAGGCGGTGTTCGGTGGGATCGGTTTCAACGTGTTCAACCCGGCGCTGGTTGGGCGGGCATTTGTGCAGGCGGCGTTTCCGGTGGCGATCACCACCTGGACGCCAGCGTTTTTCAGTGGGCGCTTCACCGAATTTGTGCCTTCCACCCTGACCCTGCCGTTCCTGATTCCGCCGGAGACGGCAGAGTGGGTGAAACAGGTCGCGGTGGATGGTTTTACCGGGGCTACCCCGCTGGCGCTGCACAAGTTCCAGCATGTCGCCACCAGCCCGCTGGATCTGTTCAGCGGCGCGGTGGCGGGTTCGGCGGGGGAAACTTCCGCCATCCTGATCCTGCTGTGCGGTTTGTATCTGATCGCGCGCAACATGATGAACTGGAAGATTCCTGCGTGGATTTTCATCGGTGTGGTGGTGACTTCCGGGGTGTTGCACCTGATCAATCCGGCCAAATGCGCTGATCCGCTGTTTATGCTGTTTTCCGGCGGGTTGATGCTGGGGGCGATGTTCATGGCCTCCGATATGGTGGGGTCGCCGTTGACACCCAGGGGCGTGATGATCTACGGGCTGCTGATCGGCGGCCTGACGGTGGTGATCCGTGTCTACGGCAGCCTGTCGGAGGGCATTATGTACGCCATTCTGCTTGGCAACGCCGCCACCCCGTTGATTGACGCCTTCACCCAGCCAAGGCTGTTTGGCGCGCTACCGAGGAAGAAATCCGCATGAGCAGCAAAACAAGTATGGCGATGGTCGCCACGCTGGGGTTTGTGACCGCGCTGTCCGGCTTCCTGATTGTGACGGTGTTCCAGGCCACCAAACCGGCGATTGAGGAAAACAAGCGTCTGGCTATCCAGCAAACCGTGCTGGAGGTGATCACGGGCGCGACCGCCGACAAGCATTTCATCATCAATGGGCAAGGCGAACTGCTGGAGGCCGCCCCTGGCATGAAAGGCGTCAATGTGTATGCCGGTTACGATGCGCAGGGCAAACTGCTGGGGGTCGCGGCGGAAGGCAGCGCGCAGGGTTATTCCGGTTCGGTCGACACCATTTACGCCTACACCCCGGCGTGCGGATGCATCACCGGCGTCAAGGTCATCAAGCAGACCGAAACGCCGGGGCTGGGCGACAAGACCATTACCGACAAGGCTTTCGTCGCCAACTTCGAGCATCTGGAAGCAAAGCTGGATGCGGCGGGCAAAGCACTGGCCAACGCCATTGTCGCGGTCAAGCACGGCTCCAAGCAGCACCCGTGGGAAATCGACGCCATCAGCGGCGCGACCATTTCCTCCAAGGCCATCGCCAAGGGGCTGAACGGCAGCGCGCAGGACGTATTGCCCAAGCTTGTGCCGTTACTGTCCAAGATTGAAGGAGCCAAGCCATGAGCCTGATCAAACAGGATGACCGCATTACGCTGGACACCTTCCTCGAAGGCGTCTGGCGCGAAAACCCGGTGTTCGTGATGATGCTGGGGATGTGCCCGACCCTGGCCGTCACCAATTCGGCAATGAACGCGCTGGCGATGGGGGTGGCGACCACCTTCGTGCTGATTGCCTCCAGCCTGTTGGTGTCGCTGTTCCGCAACCTGATCCCGTCGGAGGTGCGGATTGCGACTTACATCGTGATCATTGCCACCTTCGTCACCATCGTCGATTACACCATGCAGGCGGTGAGCCAGCCGCTGTACCACGCGTTGGGTGCCTTCATCCAGTTGATCGTGGTGAACTGCATTATCCTCGGGCGGGCGGAAGCCTGTGCTTCGCGCAACAAGCCGTTGAAATCGATGGTGAATGCGGCAGGCATGGGGCTGGGTTTCACCCTGGCGCTCCTGAGCCTTGGCAGCGTGCGCGAACTGTTGGGCAGCGGCTCATTATTCGGCCTGCCGCTGTTCGGCGAACATTTCCAGCCGTGGGTGGTGATGGTGTTGCCGCCGGGTGGTTTCCTGGTGCTGGGCGGCTGGCTGCTGTTCTTTGAATGGCTGAAAACACGCAAACAGGATCAGGTTTTGGGCGCGGAGGGTGCCACACATGGGTAACGCTGACAGTATTACGTTCATCTTTTTCAACGCCTTTCTGGCCAACAACTTCGTGCTGGCGATGTTTCTGGGCTTGTGCCCGTTCCTGGGCGTTTCCGGCAAGCTGAATACCGCGCTGCCGATGGGGCTGGCGACTTCCTTCGTCATGCTGGTCAGCTCGGTGTGCGCTTATTTCCTGAATGAATTGCTGGTGGCGTTCGGCATCGAGTACCTGCGCCTGATCAGCTACATCGTGGTGATCGCCTCCGCCGTGCAGCTGGTGGAAATGACCCTGAAGAAACTCAGCCCGACATTATTCCGCGCGCTGGGGATTTACCTGCCGCTGATCACCACCAATTGCGCGATTCTGGGGTTGGCGCTGTTCCAGACCTTCAAGGAATACAACTTCATGCAGTCACTGGCGTATGCGTTGGGCGCGGGCGCAGGTTTTATCCTGGCGCTGTTGCTGATGGCGGGCCTGCGTGAGCGGCTGGAGCTGGCGAAACTGCCGAGTGTGACGCAAGGCGCGGCTCTGAGCCTGATTCTGGGCGGCTTGCTGTCGCTGGCGTTCATGGGCTTTGCAGGATTGGGGGCGGAATGATGCGGGATTATGTGATTGCCATGCTGGCGATGCCGGTGTTGTTGCTGGCGTGGATTGTGGTGCAGCGGATTGTGCGCGAATACGCCTTGCGCCACCCCGAGTTCGGCCCACCACGGGAAGAAGGCGGCGGCTGCGGTTCGTCGTGCGGGTGCAGCGGCAAGGGCGCGTGCAAGAATCGTGGACATTAGAAGAAACCCCTCCCCGACCCTCCCCTTATCAGGGGAGGGAGTCAGAGGTTCGGAGTCGCATCCGGCTCCTCCCCTGATAAGGGGAGGTTGGGAGGGGTTTCTTAATTGACTATTTGGGAGAGACAATAATGACTGAAGAAACTGTTGGCGCTACCTGCCAGGCGACCCTCAAGGCCAGTACCCGCATTACCAGCAGCAGCACGGACGAAGTGCGCGAGCTGGTGCTGAGTGTTGATGAACCGGCGTTCCGGGCATTGGCTGGGCAGAATATCGGCGTGTTGGTTCCGGGGCCACATCCGTTCGGCAACCCGTTCCATCACCGTTATTACAGCGTGGTGTCGGCGCAGCCGAGTGGCGAAGGCACTGACATCGAGATTCTGGTGCGGCGCTGTTCCTACATCGATGAAATATCGGGGGAGGAATACCCTGGTATTGCTTCACAATTCTTGTGTGATGCAGCGCCCGGCAAGCAGATTACCCTGACCGGGCCGTACAAGGCACCGTTCAGGGTTCCCGCCGACAAATCCAGCAACCTGTTGATGATCGGCACGGGCACCGGGATTGCGCCATTCCGTAGCCTGATCAGGTCGGTGTACGCCACACACGGCGGCTGGCAGGGCAAGGTGCGGCTGTTCTACGGCGCGAAAAGCGGTCTGGACAACCTGTACATGAACGACCAGAACAATGATCTGGCCAACTACTACGATGAAGCCACTTTCGAGGCGTATCAGGCGATCAGCCCGTATTCCTATGCGGATGTGGCGGAAACGCTGGGCAAAAGCCTGTCACAGAATGGGGCGAAAACCTGGGTGCTGATGCAGATGCCGAACACTTATGTCTACCTCGCAGGGTTGCAGAAACAGGTGGCGGTGCTGGACAGGGTGATGAGTGAGCTGGCGGGTTCGACGGCGAACTGGCAGGCGTTGAAAAGCCGGTTGCAGGCAGAGGGGCGCTGGGCGGAACTCACGTATTGACGTGGTGAGAAGGGCGGCTATTCTCTTGGTCGCCCTTTTCAATATCTCCGAAATGGTTTTGTAGTTTCTTCAATGGTTCCAAACCGTGCTGTTTGTTGCCAAATATTCTTTCGTGTAACTCATCCCGGTCAAACTTCCAGTCGTGAGAATTGCCTTGCCCGCTCAGGGCTACGAATTCATCAATATCAGAGAGTTCGCCGATTTCCACATCGGGCTGAAGGCGGATCAGATTATAGTGGAAGGCTTGTTTCATGGGCTGCTGTCCTTGGCAAGGGCTTGCTGTAATTCTAGCAGCTCCTTGTCGCGGCGGTGGTGGCCGGTTTCTTCGATCAGCCTTGCCGCCGCATTCACATGATCCGCAAATGACAGTTTGGCTTGTGCCGAATAAATCGTATTACACCAAAACAGCGGTTAGCCCAGCTAACCCATTAGCCTCTACTCATTCCAGGATAACTCGCTTGGCCTTGATGACTGCGCAGCGGGTGTCCAGCCACCAAATGCCCAGGCAGCCTGCGGCATACATCAGGATGTCGTGGACGCTGAAGCTGGTCCCCAGCACTACCCGCGCCCAGCCGGTCAGGTGCAGCACATCCGCCAGCCGGAATAGCTGCGCCAGTTCAACCGTACAGGCGAATACGAACACACCCAGCGCCAGGCGTTTTGCCTCCACGTTCCAGAATGCCTTCACCGCACAATACACCAGCATCACCACCAAAAAATCGCCGAAATAGGCACGGATGAAATGCAGGTGGTTAAGCTTGGTGGCAATGATGGCTTCCACCGCAAACAACGCGATGGCAGCAAGCAGCCAGGGTAAATGTAAACGCATGAATCCCCCTATTGGTCAGCCTAAATATTTGCCGGTTGAACCCGCCAGGCGTCATTATCGGCGAAAGCTTTGCAGATAATATGCAAGCTTGCCGTATCTTTTATGAATGTGGCTTTCTGCCTTACAGAACCCAGCGGTGTTCCCGATAGCCCGCCTGATCCAGCCGCCGCGCCAGTTCCGGCAGATGGCAGGTGGGAACCGCCGGGAACAGGTGGTGCTCGATGTGGAAAAACATGTTGTAAAACAGCAGGCTTTTCCACGGCGAGCGCAAGGTGCGGGCGTTGTTCCAGTGGTCGGTTGCGCAATCATGGTGGACTGTCCACACCGCGAAGAAGGCGGACAGGCAATAAGCCGCCAGCATCAGCAGGTTGTGGGTTTGCAGGGCAGGACTGTCCAGCCAGCCCCAGATGACGCCCAGGACGATGGCATTCCCCAGCAGTTCTGCGCGAATCCAGCGCTTTTGGCGGCGGCTGGCGAAGCGCCATGCGTCGAGGTGCAGGCGCAGCGGGAATAGCGGGCCTTTCAGCAAGGTTTCCCTCAAGCCTTGGCGCGCAACAACCTGCTGGTGGTTGGATTGCAGGCAGCATACAGCCGGATGCGCAGGCAAGGCTTCCGCTATGATCATCCAGGAAAATATTTCGGCTGAAGCCTTTCTGGCATAATGTCGCCTCCCCAATAGGCACAGAGACGCCCATGACCCGACAATACCGCGCCGTTTCCCTGATTTCCGGCGGACTTGACTCCATGCTTGCGACCAAAGCGGTGCTGGAGCAAGGCGTACAGGTGGAAGGCATCAATTTCTACACCGGCTTTTGCGTGGAAGGCCATACCCACGCCATCCGCAAGCAGGACAAGGCCAAGCCGAAACGCAACAATTCGCTGTGGGTGGCGGAACAGCTTGGCATCAAGCTGCACATCGTCGACATCGTGGATGAATACAAGGATGTGGTGCTGAACCCGAAGCACGGTTACGGCGCGAACATGAACCCTTGCCTCGATTGCAAGATTTTCATGGTGAAGAAGGCGCACGAGTGGATCCGGAAACACGCTTTCGACTTCATTATTACGGGTGAAGTCGTCGGGCAGCGCCCCATGTCGCAGCGTTCCGCCACCATGCCGATAGTCGCACGGGAATCAGGGGCGGAAGACTTGCTGTTGCGTCCGCTGTCCGCGCATAACCTGCCGCCGAGCCTGCCGGAGCGCGAAGGTTGGGTTGATCGGGAAAGGCTGTTCGGTTTCAGTGGGCGTAGCCGCAAGCCGCAGATGGCGCTGGCCGCACAATGGGGCATTGAGGAATACGCCCAACCGGCGGGCGGCTGCTGTTTCCTCACGGACGCCAATTACACCCACAAACTGAAAGATTTGTGGGCGCACCGCCCCAGTCGCGACTATGAGCTGGATGACATCATGCTGCTGAAAATTGGTCGGCACCTGCGCCCACGCCCGCATTTCAAGATGATCGTGTCGCGTGAAGAGGGCGAAACCAATTTCCTCGAAGGCTACAAGAACCAGTTCACCTGGATTAAAACCGCCAGCCATTCCGGCCCCCTGACCATTCTGGATGGCGATGGCATCACGGATGATGACATTGAACTGGCGGCGCAAATTTCCGCCAAATACAGCAAGGGCAAAAGCGAACCAGCCGTGGTGTGCAAGGCGGCGAGGCCAGGGGAAACGTTCCGCGAAATCAGCGTTGCGCCATTGGCGGGCGAGATTCCTGCAAGCTGGCTGTTATGAGCAATTCCTTAACGAAAAAATCATTGAAACGACGGATTTGGGCTTGAAATTCCTCTTACTCCGTGCTTCAAGATGCTTTACAATCGCCCCCTTACCGCAATTCATGCGTTTTCTTTGAGATTTGGACTAATGACTGACTTAACACTCTACCGAAACATCGGCATTTTTGCCCACGTCGACGCGGGCAAAACGACAACAACTGAGCGTATCCTGAAACTGACGGGCAAAATCCATAAGATCGGTGAAGTACACGAAGGCGAATCCACCATGGACTTCATGGAGCAGGAAGCCGAGCGCGGCATCACCATCCAGTCCGCAGCGACCACCGCATTTTGGAAAGGCCACCGTTTCAATATCATCGATACCCCGGGGCACGTTGACTTCACCATCGAAGTTTACCGTTCACTGAAAGTCCTGGATGGCGGTGTCGGCGTATTCTGCGGTTCCGGCGGTGTTGAGCCACAGTCAGAAACCAACTGGCGCTACGCCAACGAATCCAAGGTTGCGCGCATCATTTATGTCAACAAGCTGGACCGTATCGGTGCCGATTACTACCGCGTTGTGCAGCAGGTGGAAGATGTGCTGGGTGCGAAGCCAGTCGTCATGGCCCTGCCAATCGGTTTCGAAGACAGCTTTGTCGGCGTGGTTGACCTGCTGACCCGTAAGGCATGGGTATGGGACAACTCCGGCGACCCAATGAACTACGAGATTCAGGAGGTGCCTGCCGACATGACCGAAAAGGTCGAGGAATGGCGCCACAAGCTGGTCGAGACTGCGGTTGAGCAGGACGACGAGATGATGATGATGTACCTGGAAGGTGAAGAGCCATCCATCGACGACCTCAAGCGTTGCATCCGCAAAGGCACCATCGCGCTGGACTTCTTCCCGACCTTCCCTGGCTCCTCCTTCAAGAACAAGGGTGTGCAGCTGGTGCTGGATGGCGTGGTTGATTACCTGCCGAACCCGACTGAAGTCAACCCGCAGCCAGAAACCGACTTGGAAGGCAACCCGACCGGCGAATTTGCCATCGTTGACCCTGCCCGCCCGGTGCGTGCGCTGGTGTTCAAGATCATGGATGACCGCTTTGGCGCGCTGAACTTCGTGCGTGTGTATTCCGGCACCCTGAAAAAAGGCGACACGTTGCTGAACACGTTCACCGGCAAGACCGAGCGTGTTGGCCGTATGGTGGAAATGCACGCCAACGACCGTTCTGAAATTGAAACGGCGCAGGCGGGCGACATCATTGCGCTGATCGGCCTGAAAAACGTCCAGACTGGCCACACCCTGTGTGACGTGAACAAGCCCGCCACGCTTGAGCCGATGGTGTTCCCTGATCCGGTCATTTCCATTGCCGTTGCGCCTAAAAACAAGAGCGCTGCTGAGAAGCTGGGCATGGCACTGAACAAGATGATTCAGGAAGACCCGTCCTTCCGTGTCGAGACCGACCAGGAAACCGGCGAAACCATCCTCAAAGGCATGGGCGAGCTGCATCTCGACATCAAGGTTGACATCCTCAAGCGTACCCATGGTATTGAAGTTGAAGTCGGCAAGCCACAGGTTGCGTACCGTGAATCCATCACCATGCGGGTGGAAGACAGCTACACCCACAAGAAGCAGTCCGGCGGTTCCGGCCAGTACGGTAAGATCGATTACACCATTGAGCCGAACGAGGCAGGCGCTGGTTATGCGTTTGAATCCGTGGTTGTGGGCGGTTCCGTCCCACGCGAATTCTGGCCTGCGATCGACAAGGGCTTCCGGGAAAGCATGGGCAGGGGGCCATTGGCTGGCTACCCAGTCGTAGACGTGAAAGTGACCCTGCGCGAAGGTGCTTTCCACGCGGTTGACTCTTCCGCCATTGCGTTTGAAATTGCAGCCAAAGGCGGCTACCGTCAGACCATGCCGAAAGCTGGCCCGCAGATTCTGGAACCGATCATGAAAGTCGACGTGTTTGTGCCCAGCGATTACACCGGCGACGTCATCGGCGACCTGAACCGCCGCCGCGCCATGATCAAGTCCCAGGACACTGCGCCTATCGGCGTGCGCGTCAAGGCTGATGTGCCGCTGTCCGAAATGTTCGGTTACATCGGCGACCTGCGCACCATGACTTCTGGCCGTGGCCAGTTCTCCATGGAGTTCTCGCATTATGCGGCGTGCCCAAGGAACGTCTCTGACCAGGTCATCAAGGAAGCCCAGGAACGCAAGAAGGCTGCCGAAAACTAAGGCAGGCCAATGGACGGAAGCGGCTTACGCCGTTTCCGTTCCTGGCGACAACAAAAAATCCCCGCTGGGCGACTGGCGGGGATTTTTTGTTGTAAACCTGAATTTGGGTTAAGAAAGGAAAAGCTGCACTGGCAGTGAAATTCGGGCAAACGTGGCCCTACACCACCCAGTTGACGAAGTTTTCCAGCAGTTTCAGGCCATCATCCGCTGATTTCTCCGGGTGCGCCTGGATCGAGAACACGTTGTCCTTCGCTATCGCGGAGGCGTAGCTGATGCCGTAATCGGTTGACCCGGCGATCAAATCCGGCGTGACCGGCTCCACGTAATAGCTGTGCACGAAATAAAAGCGCGCCCCATCTTTGACGCCTTGCCACAGCGGGTGCTCCATCTGTTGCCAAACTTGGTTCCAGCCCATTTGCGGAATCTTCAGGCGCACGCCGATTTCCTGATGCACATTGCGGAAAAAGCGCACATTGCCTGCGTAGACGCCGAGGCATTCGATGCCGCCGTTTTCTTCGGAATGTTGCATCAGCACTTGCATCCCCATGCAGATGCCAAGGAATGGCTTGGTCTGGATGACTTCGCGCACCACTTCGGCCATGCCGCGCGTTTCCAGCTCGCGCATGCAGTCGCGCGCCGCGCCCTGCCCCGGAAACACCACGCGGTCAGCCTGCACGATCATGTCGGGGTCGGAAGTGACGGCGACGCTGGCTTTGCCGCCAGCTACGTGCGTGACGGCGCGCTCCACCGAATGCAGGTTGCCCATGTTGTAGTCGATGATGGCGATCTTCTGCATTACAGGCTCCCCTTGGTGGATGGCATGATGCCTGCCATGCGTGGGTCAAGCTCCAGCGCCATGCGCAGCGCACGGCCAAAGGCTTTGAAGATGGTTTCGGCAATGTGGTGGGCGTTGCGCCCGCGCAGGTTGTCGATGTGCAGCGTTATCAGCGCATGGTTCACAAAGCCCTGGAAGAATTCGTAAAACAAATCAGTGTCGAATGCGCCGATATGCGAGCGCAAGTAGTCGGCATGATGCTCCAGCCCTGGCCTGCCAGAAAAATCGATGACCACGCGGGAAAGCGCCTCATCCAGCGGCACATAGGCGTGCCCGTAACGGCGGATGCCTTTCTTGTCGCCAACTGCCTTGGCGAACGCCTGCCCCAAGGTGATGCCGATGTCTTCCACCGTGTGGTGGTCGTCGATGTGGCGGTCGCCCCGGCACTCGATTTCAAGGTCGATCATGCCGTGGCGGGCGACCTGATCCAGCATGTGCTCCAAAAACGGGACGCCGGTGTCAAAGCGGGCTTTGCCAGTCCCATCCAGGTTGATGGTGATGCGGATCTGGGTTTCGAGCGTGTTGCGTTCCACGCTGGCGGTGCGTTCGGTCATGGGTGCGCCTGTTGTGGTAAATCTCCCCGGATATTACCACAACCCCGCTGACGGGCGGCAAGTTACAGCACTGAATGCAGCATCTTCAGGCTCAACAGGATCAGCAGCAAGGCGAAGGCTTTTTTCAACGTGGGGATCGGCAATGAATGCGCCAGATGCGCCCCAAACGGTGTGGTGAAATAGCTGACGCCGGAAATCAACACGACCGCAGGCCAATAGATGTAGCCCAGCGTATGTTCCGGCAACCCGGCTTGCCCCCAGCCGTTCAGCAGGTAGCCCAGCGCGCCTGCCAGCGCAATCGGCAGGCCGACAGCGGCGGAGGTGGCGATGGCGTTGCGGATATTGACGTTGCACCAGGTCAGGTAAGGCACGGTCAGCGAGCCACCGCCAATCGCCACCAGCGCCGACACCGCACCGATCGCCGCGCCGACGGAAGCCAACACTGCCGCGCCCGGCAGCTCACGGTGCGGTTTGGGCTTCACGTTCAAAACCATTTGCAGGGACACATAGGCCATGAAGCAGGCAAAAAAGGTCGCCAGATGCCGTGAAGACAGGTAGGTCGCCAAGAAGGTGGCGGCGAAAGTCCCCAGCAGAATCCCCGGCGTGATGTGGCGCACCACCGGCCACAACACCGCACCCTTGGCGTGATGCGCGCGCAGGCTGGACAGGGAAGTCATAACGATCGCCGCCATTGAGGTTCCCAGCGCCAGATGCACCACTTGTCCGCTGGGGAACCCTTTGGCAATGAACAGGGTGGTCAGCGCAGGCACCATCATGCCGCCGCCGCCGATGCCGAATAATCCGGCGAAAAAGCCTACCGCCGCGCCCAGCGCCAGCAGGATCAACAATAAATGGATGTCCAGGGGATTGCTCCTTGTCAGTGCTCCACCACCAGCCGCTGATTGCGCACGCGCAAGCTGGCCGCGCCGGTCAGCACTTCGGTGAACAGGTCGTTGACCAGCGCGCCGCGCCAGTCATCCGATACCGTCGTGCGCCCTTCCTCCAGCATTTTTTCGATTTGCGGGCGGGTGGCGATCATTTGGGCGGAAATGTCATTTTCACTGGCGACCTGATTGAGCAGGGCGGTCAGCAGGTCGGCCAGCACGCCCATATTGTCGTCCAGCTTGCGGCGGCGCGGCAGTTGCGGCCATTCCTCCTGCGGCAGGCTTTGCCCGTGTTGGATGCAGGCAAGCCATTCACCGGCGTTGCGCTCAATCTGTTCTGTGCTGAGGCCGCGAATCTGGTTGAAGGCGTCGGCGTTTTTGGGCTGCATCTTGGCCATGTCCAGCAGGATTTCGTCGGAAAGTATCCAGCGCCGGGGGATGTCCCTGTGCAAGGCGCGTTCTTCCCGCCAAGCAGCCAGTTCGCGCAGGATGGCCAGCTGGCGGGATTTGAGGATTTGCACGCCCTTGACCCGCTGCCAGATGGTGCGCGGATCAATGGCGTAGCTGGCAGGGTCGGTCAGTTTCTGGAAGGGTTTGTCCAGCCATTTCATGCGGCCAAGTTGTTCCAGTTGCTCCCGCAGCAGCAGGTAGGCGGTGCGCAGATGGCGCACATCATCAATGGCGTATTCCAGTTGCTTGCTGGTCAACGGGCGGCGCGCCCAGTCGGTGCGGGACTGGGATTTGTCCAGTTGCACCCCAAGCAAATGTTCCACCAACCGGGCGTAACCCAATTGGTCGCCCATGCCGAGTACGGCGGCGGCGATCTGGGTGTCAAAAACCGGCGTGGGGACCTTGCCGCTGAGGTGGTGGAAAATTTCCAGGTCTTGCCACGCGGCGTGCAGGACTTTCAGGCGGTGTGGTTCGTCCAGCCAGTCGAGAAACGGCTGCAAGTCGTCAATTTGCAACGGGTCAATACAGGCGAGGACATCAGCGCTGCCGATCTGGATCAGGCACAGGCGGGGATAGTAGGTTTTCTCGCGGATGAATTCCGTGTCGAGCGTAACCCATGGCGCATGGTCGAGACGGGCAAGCAGGTCGGCCAGTTTTTGGTTGTTGTCGATGTAGTCAAACATGAGCGTTGGTTTGAGGGAATGAATGTTGGTGATTGTACGGCAAACCGGAAATTAATCCATTTGCATGGAAAGCGCCTGGATTTGTGCGCTGCAAAGTGAGAGTTTAATAATATTTTAAATATCAACTGTTTGTTGACAGCAAGTTGGCTTTTATGCGAATTTTGGGAATCCAAAAATATTGTATACAAAGCCTTATACACCCGTTTTAAACCGCTAGTGAGGGTAGTCGCCATGCGCAGTATTGCTAGGTTGCGTATGGTTCTGAGCGGGAAGCCCGGCCTATAGGCCGGGCTTTTTTTATTCAGTTTGAAGCGTTTAGGACAGGGTTGAGATAGGCGGCGACCGCTGAGGGGGTGTTGCGTCCCGAGGCGCTGACATCCAGCCCTTGCAATAGGGGTGCGCCGCGCAGCCCTATCAGGTAACGCAGCAGCAGCACACCATCCTTGCTGGCGTCTTTGCTGCCGTCGTTGTCGATGTCCATGATCTGCATGACGGAAGCAAGCCGGGATTCCAGCGTGGCAATATCCGGGGTCTGGCTGGTGACACCATCCAATAGCTGCGTTCCTCGGGTGCCTTGCAGGTAACGGTTGATAATGACGCCTTCCACCAATGCGGCGGCGGGTTTGCCGGAATCGATCAGCCGCAACGAAGGCGGCGACCCGGCAGCGCCCAGCCAAGTGCTGATATAGGGCCAAGTGCTTTCAAACCGGCTGTATTCGTCGGGGGCGCTTGTGTTGGAGCAGTCGGACGAGCCGCCCAAGAGCGTGCCATTCAGATAACGGGTGCCGTTTTGCTCCACCCAAATACCCGAACCACTGCTGCCAGGTGCCGTGATGCCGGTGCTCCACACCACTTTGGAAAAGTCGCCGTTAGGGTCGGCGATAATGGTGTAGCCGCCATTGCTGAGGGAAAGGCGTGCATGGGCTTGGAACTTGCCTTGCGCATATTTCTTGGGGTAACCGAGGGCGTGGTGGATGCCGACAACCTCCTGGTTCTCCGTCAATGGCGTGGTTGTCCAGCCGGACATCGTGACACCGGCAGGCGGGTTGTTGTTCAGGCGTAACAGGGTGGTGTCGAGGGTTGTCTTGGTCATCAGCAATTGCGCGCCGCCGCTGGTCTGGACAGCGCTGGCACCGCTGCCGCCACAGGTGGGGTTGGAATACAGCCAGAACAGATCCATGCTGCTGGCCGACAACTGGTTGTCAACGCAGTGCGAGGCGGTGAAAAAATACGGAACCTGGGTGTACGGGTCTTGATCTGCCAATACCGTTCCCGAGCAGAGATAGCTTGCGCCGTTGCTGTCCGTGAAGACATAGCGCGCCACGGATTTGCCGGTTTCCTGCCATGCGGCGCTGGCGCAGGCGAGATCCACCTGGCAACTGGCATAATCGGCGGACTTGTAAATGTTGGGGTTGCTTTTCATCTGGCTGCTGGCCGGGTCGACAACCAGGTGGGACAGGCGGGGAACGCTCAACGCCACGTCGCTCGCCGTGACGCCATCAGGCAGGAACAGCTCCATGCCCAAGGTTTCGCCCGTCACGGTTGGTGACCAGAAGGGTTCGGCGGATTCGGTGTAGGGGCCGAACACCGTGGCGGTGTCGCTGGGCGCGTAAAAACGCAGCTCAACGCCAGCAGGAGCCTTGCCCAACAGGACTTGCGCCCGTACCCGCGCCGCGCCGGTGGAGGTCAGGCTGTAATGCGCAACCTTGCCGCCGCTGACGGGCGTCCATTGCCAACTGCCCAGGTCAATGGGTTGGCTGAGGCTGTCCGGCAGGTTGCGCCCAATGCCGGCCCGGTAGGCTTTTTCGTTGCTGGCGTTTTGCAGCGACTGGATTTCGCTGTCGGTCAAGGCCGGTAAGGTGATGGCGTTGGCGGGGGTGCTGCTGGCGGCAGAGGCTGAACGCGCCGCTGCCGTGGCAGGTTTCAGGCGTAAGGTCGGTTGCGTTGCAACCGGTGACGCCGGAGGCGCTTGAAATGTTTCCGGTTCAGCCCTGGCCGGGCTGGAATGGCTGTCGCTGGCGGCGACTACGGTGTTGGTCAGCAGCAGGAGCAGACAGGCAAGAGAAGCGGCTTTCATTGATGTATTACCCTTAATTAGGCAGGCTGCCGGGCATAATGTAGTTGGTGCTGTTGGTGGCGTTATCCGGTGCCAGCAGAATGTCGCCCAGGAGGGTGTTGACATCATTGTCCGGCCCTGAGTACAGCGTTTTGCCATCCAAATTCAGGTCAGCCGGGTTGTAACCAACCAACTGGTAGTTGATATGGGCGGTTGGGTTGGCGGCGCTGGTCACGACGGTGCTCAGGATGGCGTTTTTGTCATTGCCTGGCCCTTCTGTGATCAACCTGTTGTCGTGGTTGACATCGCCGGTTGGCAATAGCCGGATGGAGCCTTGCTGGATGCGGATGTCTTGCCCGTAAACGGCTTGTGTGGGGGAGGCGAAATTCAGCAGTCGTGGGATGCTGGAGAGGGCAATCGGCGCTGCGCTCATGATCCCCAAATGGTTGCGGTGGCGCAAGGCGATGAAATAATTGCCTGATGCTGTGTTTGCAAACACCAGGGCGTTGCTGCCGGTGGCCGCATCCACCACATCCCCGTCGCGTTGCAGCAGGGCGGCTTTGGCGGCCAACCGGGTTATCGGGTTGGCCTTGTCGCGCAGCTCCACCAGCACCCAGTCAACCGGGGCATTGGCACCGGAGGTGTTCAGTATGCTGGCAGTGGTGGTTTCCGCGCCCGTATAGCCAAGGTCAGCGTAAGGCTGCGCCAAGGGGATCAGGTTCGCGCTGCGCAGGCTGTCCCGCATCAGGCTGGTGGTTGTTTCATACGCGCCTTGCAGGAATGCCTTGATGTTGATGCTGACGTTTTCAGCTGCGATTTTGACCGTCATGGGCGTGGTCTGGAACGCAGCCCCATCAGCGGTGTCCACAGCCGAGGTGCGGATGTAGGTTGTGCCGACAAAGCCAGTTTTCACAGCAAAGGTAATTGTCGCCAGATTGAGGGGCAATTCATCTGCCCCCGGCCATTGCGCAGTGACGTCCACCCACGGCATGATGAAATACTTGTCAGTGGTGGGGTCGGCGTCAAAATCCTGCGTATCTGCCGTGATCTCGCCAACTGGTTGGAGGCCATAGGCGAAACGGTTGCTGACGTTACTTGACTGCAAGGCGTTGGAGTTGAAGTGGACGCGCAACCCTAGCCCGGTTTCCGTGCCATCTTGTGGGGCGGAAAGTGTATAGATAGGTGAAAAAGTAATCGTTGTGCCGCTGCTGGCCGATTGGTTAGGCTGGGCAGGTGTTATAATTTGAGCGGCGTGAACAGGCAGCGCCAGCCATAACAGGACGCAAGTCAGCGTGACAGAGTGCTTCATGCCGAGGGGTTATCCATGATATTTTTTATGATTAGCGGTAAACTTATCAGAACCATCTCGGCGATTAAAACTCAAATTACCCAAACGGTATCATAAAGGGCAAATAATGAACGACTACCCCATCCATTCGTCGCCTCAAAGTGACATTTTGTCTTCTGCCTTCTTGCTTGGAAATGTGGGGGCACCTTTTGTCATTGGTTTGGCTGTCGGCTATTTCGCCAAAAAAATGTTGCGGCTGGCCCTGTTTCTGGGAGGGGCAGCGATTGTGTTGTTATTCGTCACCGAGTATTACGGTATTACAGAAATGACAGATGAGAAGCTGCAAAGCGCGGCTACCGCTGCTACCGGCATCGCCAAACAGTCCGGTGGTTTTCTGATGGAGCGTCTGTCGCACATCACCAGCAAGGGCGTCAGCGCAGTGGCGGGCTTCTTTGTTGGCCTAAAAATTGGCTAGGCCAGGGCATTTGCAATGGTTCGCCAGACGTGTTAGGGCGGGATGTTTCCGTTAACTCCCCTTGGGATTGTCTGATTGTCTATAATGAACAAATCTGTACAGCTGGTGTCGATAGAGAAATGTTACCTCCCCAATCCATACCGAATACGCCCAAAAAAGGTTGAACCCATGAAATACCTGACTGCCCTGCTGGTAATGGCTGGAATGATGATTCACCCAATGGTTCTGGCTGATGATGCGGTTTCCATGCAGCAGTCGGCTGATGCTGGCACCGCAACGGAAAGCAATGCTTCCGCTGTTGCTGACCTATGCAATACGTATGCGAAAGAAGACGGCGTCGCCGCCGACAAAAAAGCTGGTTACCTGAACGCTTGTTTGAACAGCATGACCGATTTGAGCGAAGGCATTCAGGAAGATTTGCCCTTGGTGGCGGAAGATAGTGGTGAAGCGGTCGCAGCCCCTTCTTCTGAGCAGGTTAACCGCAATAGCCCTGAAAAACTGGTGCAAGGGGAATTGGTTGAAACGCCTGACCCCGCAGCGGAGCAGTTGAATGCTGGTAAATAATTCAGCTAATCAATATTAAAATAAATTAATTTAAATATTTTATTTTACTTGTGCCACGGAATTGCCGATAAATAAGTATATTTGATTAACTTATCGGGCAAACGCAAATGATTGGGGTATTCGTCACCTTCTGGCGGCATCGGCAGGCAAAAAGCGCCCTAAACGGTTTGCAGGAACCCATCCAGGATAAGCTGATCGGACGGCGGCAGGATCTGGTGATGCTGGACCAGGCATGGCGGGATGAATCCACCAATCTGTTCCTGCTCAATGCATTGGGCGGCTCCGGTAAAACTTCCTTGCTGCAAGCGTGGTTGAGCTCGCTGGAGCGGGATGGCTGGCGGGACGCGGACAAAGTCTATGGCTGGTCGTTTCCCGATGTCACGGATGATGTTGATGTGCAGGCGTTGACAGATGAATTCATTGGGCATGCGCTGAATTGGTTCGCTTGCGATCTGAAGCTTCCCTCCCGCCCCCTTGAACGGGTCAATTTATTATGCAAATTGGCCCAACGCCACCGCACTTTGCTGGTGCTGGATAATTTTCCCAGTTTTGAGCTGGAAATCGAAGGTGAACACAACGCCCAAAACGCCCATCCTTTGGGCGTTTTGCTAAATTCCCTCGCAGCTTACAACCCCGGCCTTTGTGTCATCGCCGCCCGTGAGCCATTGCCCGTCAGCGAAATTTTCCAACAGCACATCATCCAATACACCTTGCCGGAACTAGGGATGGATGCGGGCGCTGACCTGCTGCGCCAACGCGGAGTCATGCTGCCGCCGGGAACGTTGCGTAAGCTTTCCCACGATTTTTGCGGGCATCCGCTGACGTTGGATCTGTTAGGCTCCTACCTGGGCAATGGCGGGGAACTGGCGGATGTGAGTGCGATCCTCGCCTGGCGCGACAAGGAGCGTGAAGGCCTGCAAACCCGGCGGGCGCTGGCCATCTTGGAAAACTGGCTGTGGCAAACGCCGGAGTTGCTATTGCTGTATCTGGTCAGCCTGCTTGACCGCCCTGCCACCCAGAAAGACCTGTATTTGCTGCTGCATAGCCAGCGGCAGGCGTGGTTTCAGCGCTGGTTGCGGCCGGATGAAACCCTGCAAGCCCTTGCGCCCTTGAGCAAACTTAGCCTGCGTGATTTTTCCCGGGTACAGCGGCACCTGTATAAACTGCGCCTGATTTCATCCGCCCCGGATACCGGCGCGCTGGAAATGCACGCCCTGTTGCGGACTTATTTCCGCGAGCGGGTCAGGGCCCGGTTTCCCGGCATTCCGGAGCGCTTGCAGCCGGTACTGGAAAAATGCACGCAAACCCTGTCGGCCATCCTGCCGCCCGCCGCGCCTGTTTTGCCTGGTGCCGGTGTTGAACGGCGCTTGGGGTTTGCCGACATGCAGGCAGCCATCAAGGCGACCCGGTCACTGGGCGTCAAATTGGAAAAATCTGCCTTACAAAAGCACTGGTACCGGGCTTCCATTATCGCCAATCACCTCTGCGAACATCACCTGATCCTTGGCAATCTGTCCGCCGCCATGTACTGCGCCCGCCGTGGGGTCGCGTATGCGGAACTCAGCCGCGACCAGCCTAGCCTGTTGCAGAACATGAAACTGTTGACCCGCCTGTTGCGCCTGACTGGCGGGACGCGTGAAGCTGCATTCCTATTGCAGCGCACCCGGACGGTTTGTGGCAAGGAAACCTCTGCGCCACGGCTGACAGCGTAGGCCTGCTGAACTTTTTGCACAGGGGGGTGACTGAATGACTGGGGGCTGATTGGGCTATCGCCGTTGGCAAGCCGCTTGACATCGGGGGATGATTTGCTACTTTGTAGCCACATAAAAATATTTTACGGGCATTGGGGACTTTACAGAATGATCAAGATTTTTATCCGTGATGAGGACGGATGTAATGCGGCTGTTGACACACGCGATGCTGTCAGGCAGCAGCAACTGGCGGGCGTATTTGGCCGCAGTGAGGAAATCGGGCTGCTCACTCAGGCTTGGACAAGCTCTCAATCGCATCTGTTGCTGCTGAACGGCGCGACCGGCGTGGGTAAGACCGCCCTCTTGCAAAAATGGCTGCATTCGATGCAAAGCAAGCAATGGCTTGATGCCGACGCGGTTTATTGCTGGTCGTTTTACCCACCCGACCTCGCCCACTCCATCCAAGATCCAGTGGAAGAATTTTTTCACCATGCCTTGCTCTGGTTTGGCGGGGAGGAAGCCGCTGCCTGCCCCAATTTGCTGCAAGGGGAAATGCTGGCGCGGTTGTCGCAATCCCACCATACCCTGCTGATTCTGGACGGGTTGGAAATCCTGCAAGCCAGAAGCGGCAGCAGCATCGGCAAACTGGGCGACCCGCGCATGCTGACCTTGCTGGAGCGGTTGGCGGAACACAATCCAGGCTTGTGCGTCGCCGTCAGCCGGGAGCCGCTGGAAGGCGGGTTCGCCACAAAGGCGGGCGTGCAGCGGTATGGCCTGGAAAATCTGCCAGAAGAGGATTGCATCGGACTGCTGCGTTACAAAGGCGTGCAGGGGGAAGATGACAGGTTGCGGCAGATGGCGGTGGATTATGGGCAAAATCCCCTGACACTGACTTTGCTGGGCGGCTATCTGGCAGTTTGGCACGGCGGTGACTGGCGGCGGATGGATCGGATTCCGGTGCTGATGGACCAGCAGCAGGATGGGCGCCAGGCTCGCCGCATCCTGGTCGCCAACGCGACGGAGCTGGCGGGGAAACCTGGCGAATCCTTGCTGTACCTCCTCAGCATGCTGTATCGCCCGACCCACTGGAGCAGGCTGGAAAACCTGCTCGGAGCAAAGCGCGGCTGGCCATTGCTGCGCTTGTTCCAGAAAAAAAACCAGGACAATTACAGCAGCCTGGTGGCGTCGTTTGGGCGTTTGGGGCAGAAAAAACGTTACGAGGCCACCCTGCAATTACGGGAATTGGGCTTGCTGTCGCTGACCGGGCGCTGTTTCTGGCTGCCGCAATGGGTGCGGGAGGCTTACCAACGGCAGTTCCGGTATGACTGGCCGACAGCGTGGAAAGAGGCCAACCAGCGGCTGATGCTGTTCCACGCCACCTTGCCGAAAGAGCCGGAAGCGCTGGACATTACGCCGCTGTCCGCTATGCAGCCGCGCATCCCGTTCAGCACCGTCCCATTGGATGCCGTTACGCCGCCGGAAACAGCGCCAGTGGATGTGGCGATGGTGGAAGCAGCCCTGCGGGTCATGGCTACCGAGCCGGTTGCAGAAACAACCCCGCTGATGGCGGAGCCGCAAGAGGCGGAAGCGCCTGCAATAGTGGTGGCACAAGAGGCGGAAATTGTTCCTGGGGAAACCGACGCTGTTGAGGCGGAAGCTGTTCCAGAGGCAGACGTTGTTTCGGTGGAGGAAGCCGTTGACGCCATCGTGGTGGAAACGCTTCCCACTGTTTCCGGGCAGCCCGCACTGGATCTGCCGGAAATGGAGACGGAGGCGTTGGCTCCCGCCACTATTGCCGAGGAACCGCAGGCAATTGCGCCGGAACCCCAAGCAGTGGCGGCGAACATTGTGCCATTTGTTCCCCGTGTGACCATCACCAGCGCCGACTTGCAAGAAATTGGCCAGCTGGCCGACCAATTGCAGCAGTTCCATAACTCCTTGCAGATGCTGCAAATCCGCACCAAAAAATTCCAGAAATGCATCCGGCAACTGGATAAAGAAGTGCAATCCATGCACTATCAGCATACGAGGACACGCACAGGCTCATGAGGAAAATGGGGCTGTTGCTTGTCCGCAAACAGCTCCATTTTGCATTATTCCGACGGGTATCATGGCCTTACTGCATCTACGCAATATCCATCTCGAAAACGGCGACAACCGCCTGTTCGACAGCGTCGACCTGACGATTGAGCAGGGCGAACGCTTGTGTCTGGTCGGGCGCAACGGCACCGGCAAATCCACCCTGATGAAACTGTTATGCCGCGAAGTCATTGCGGATGACGGCGACATCATCCATTCCCCCGACCTGAAAATCGCCCGGTTGCAACAGGATGTGCCACATGGCAGCGCTGCCCGTGTGTTCGACATCGTGGCGCAAGGGCTGACCGACTTGCATCCGGAAGACGAATGGCAGGCGCAATGGAAAGTCGACGCCGTGCTCTCCCGCTTGCAACTGGATGGCGAGGTCGCTTTCGACAGCCTCTCCGGCGGCTGGAAGCGCCGCGCCCTGTTGGCCCGCGCGCTGGTTTCCGAGCCCGATTTGCTGCTGTTGGACGAGCCGACCAACCACCTCGACATCCCGGCGATTGAGTGGCTGGAAAACTTCCTGCTCGGTTACAAGGGAACCTTGCTGTTCGTGTCGCATGACCGCGCCTTCGTGCAAAAGCTCGCCACCCGCATCATCGAGCTTGACCGGGGCAGGCTCACCAGTTGGGTCGGGACTTATCAGCAATACCAGGAACGCAAGCAGGCGGCGCTGGAGGCCGAAGCCCAGCAGTCCGCCCTGTTCGACAAGCGCCTGGCGGAAGAGGAAACATGGATACGCCAGGGCATTAAAGCGCGCCGCACCCGCAATGAAGGCCGTGTGCGCCGCCTGGAAGCGATGCGCGAGGAATTCAAACAGCGCCGCAACCTGCAAGGCAAGGTCAAGGCCGAAATCGGCCAGGCGGACGCTTCCGGCAAAATTGTGATTGACGCAACCAAGCTAGATTACGCTTGGGGTGACAAGCCGTTGATCCACCATTTCAGCACCACGGTATTGCGTGGCGACAAGATCGGCATTATTGGCCCCAATGGGGTAGGCAAGACGACCCTGATCAAGCTGTTGTTGGGTCAGCTCAAACCGGATTCCGGCCAGTTGGAATTGGGCGCGCGTTTGCAGGTGGCCTATTTCGACCAGCACCGCGCCCAGTTTGAGGATGAAAAAAACCTGCGCGACAACCTCGCGCCCGGTTCCGATTACGTCGAGATCAATGGGCAGAAACGGCACATCATCAGCTATTTGCAGGATTTCCTGTTCACGCCGCTGCAAATCCAGAAGCCGGTGAAAGTGCTGTCCGGCGGCGAACGCAACCGCCTGTTGCTGGCGCGCCTGTTCGCCCAGCCCTCCAACCTATTGGTGCTGGATGAGCCGACCAACGACCTTGATGCCGAAACCTTGGAGCTGTTGGAAGAGCTGCTGATTGATTATCCGGGCACCTTGCTGCTGATTTCGCATGACAGAAGTTTCCTCAATGCCGTGGTGACCCGTAGCCTCGTGTTTGAAAACGGCACAATCGGCGAATACGCGGGCGGCTATGACGACTGGTTGCTGCAACGCCCGGAACCCGCCGTGGACAAGCCCGCCGCCAAGCCCGAAAAACCGGCGGAAAAGCCTAAAGCCGAAACCAAACCTGCCAGCAAGAAAAAACTCAGCTTCAAGGAACAGCGTGAGCTGGAGCAATTGCCCGCCCGCCTTGAAAAGCTGGAGGCTGACATCAATGCCTTGCAGGCGGCGATGGGGTCGGCAGCGTTTTACCAGCAGGACAGCGCAGTGATCACCGCCAAACAGGCTGAATTAGAGGCGTTGGAGGCTGAACTGGAACAGGCGTTCGTTCGTTGGGAGGAGCTGGAGCAACAGGCATAAAAAAACCGACTGGCATATATACCAGTCGGTGAAAAGTGCGCCAGATGAAATGGTCAGTTGAGGGGTCCTCTGGCACACAGAAGCAAATAGTGAAACATTGCCCCCTGTCTGGTTGGCCCTGCGTCAATAATTGCGACTTATGAACATCCTAACAAAGAAAAGGTAAACGGGGGTTTACACAACAAAAATTTTTGTACAATTTTTAAAAAAAATTGCGCCATTACCTAGGAGGAGCCATAGGTGTGGCGAATGGGTGGGTTTATTGATTTGTATAATTCTTTTTGTGCAGCACAGGTAATTGATAATCAAAGGAATAGTTCATGCCAGACAACAAGCAGGATAGGATGTTTGATGGGCTCGCCCAACGTTTCCAGCAAAAAATTTACGATGATCCGCGCGGTGTAATCCGTTTGGCCATCCTGCAGGACGATCTGGAGCCGTTGGTGGTCCAGGCAAAGCGGCCTTTGCAGATTCTGGATGCGGGCGGCGGGCTGGGGCAAATGTCCATCTGGCTGGCGCAACAGGGGCATCAGGTGGTGCTGGCGGAACCCTCCGCCGAAATGTTGCAACGGGCGGAAGCCGCCATTGATCGGGAAGGCTTGCAGGATTCCATCCATCTGGTGCAGCACAGCGTGCAGGAACTAGCCGACAAAGGCTGCGGGCCGTTTGACCTGATCGTGTTCCATGCCGTGCTGGAATGGCTGGCCAAGCCGCGCGAGGTGCTGGAGCAGTTGTTGTGTTGCCTGAAGCCGGGCGGCTGGCTGTCGCTGATGTTCTTCAACTACCATTCAACCGTCATGCGCCGCCTGATTGCGGGGGATTTTGAGACGCTGCGTAAAGGCGCCATCGCCAGTAACGGGCAGAGGGGGTTGGCACCGATTTCCCCGCTAAAGCCAGATGAGGTGTCCGGTTGGTTGTTGGAGATGGGGATGTTGGTGGAAACGTGGTCTGGAATCCGCTGCTTTTACGACTACATGCATCACAGCGTCCGCAAGCAGGCGGATTTGGCGGAAGTTATGCCACTGGAGCGGCAATATTCGCAGCAGGAGCCGTGGCGCTCACTGGCGCGTTACCAGCATATGCTGTGCTGGAAGCAGTAATGTCGCCAGCCAGTCGGCGGAGCCGGAAAATCCGGCCCCTGCCTTGTCCAGCAACCGGCGCAGCTGCTGTTTGCCTGCCTGCCGTTTGGCGGAATTGCTTTTCTCATGCACGCCCCCCCGATGGATGAACAGGTTGCGGGCGACGGGGTTGCGGCTACGCCGCTGCTTTTTTGCCATTTGAAGTCTCCTGTGTTGGCAGTTTGAACCATTGCGCCTTACCGTGCCGTTGCAGGTAATGCACGTAACGGACTTGTTTGAGGAAGTCCGGCGCTTCGCTGGTTTTGGCGAAGCAAAACTTTTTCGGCAGTTCGGTGTACAGGTAACGCGGCGGCTTGCCGTAATGGTAGTAACGCTCGATGCCCTTGAGCCGGTTGCCGGTGTCATAGCTGTGGTAGAACACTTCGCGGATGCCCAGGTCGCGGCGGATCAGGCATAGCACGGCGGTCAGGATGGCTTCGTCCCACACTTTCGCGTAAGGGCGCAGCACTTCGCGGTATTGCCGCATATTCTCCGCGCCGTAATTCCAATCCTGCTCCCGATCCGCCGCGTTTTTCACCCAATCGGATTGCAATTCCTCGATCAGCGCCTGATTGGTGGCGAAATCGAGGTCAATCCGCGCCCAGGCCAGCGTTTCCAGTTTGCCATCCTGACGCACCGGGTGCCCGTGGTAGGAAAACGGGGCGATATGCTCCGTGTTGATCAGTTCCTTGAAATGTTTCTGGTGGTCGCTGGCGAAATTCAGTTGCAGCACCAGCTCATAGCCGGTGCGCACCGTCTGTTTCCAGTGGCGGTCGGTCTTGTCATCCGTGCCCCATTCATCCAGCGTGAGGATGAAATTGAGCGGGGTGTGTTCGCGGTATTTCGCCAGCACCGCCTCCAGATGCCAGGTTTCCAACTGGCCATTGCCCGCCAGCGCCAAGGCTTCCATGACAATCGGCTTGTTCAGCAGTTTGGCGTAAGGGGAGCGGCGCAGCGCGCCAACCCCCATGCCATCGCCGATGTAGTCCTTGAGCAACTGGAGGGCGTAACTGTCCGGCGCGTAGCGGAACACCTTGCGCTTGCCGCCCAGGCACTCGCGGATCATGTCGACTTGTGTTTTTTCCATGATTGGTCACCCTTTCACGCAAATCACCTGTTTCAACGTATGTACGACCTCGACCAGGTCGGTTTGGTTCTGCATCACCACGTCGATGTCCTTGTAGGCGCCGGGAATTTCATCCACCACACCCTTGTCCTTGCGGCATTCGATCCCGGCGGTCTGGGCTTCCAGGTCGCGGGTGTTGAAACGCCGTTTGGCCTCACTACGGCTCATGCGCCGCCCTGCGCCATGCGAACAGGAGCAGAACGATTGCGCATTCCCAAGGCCGCGCACGATGTAGGATTTCGCCCCCATGCTGCCGGGAATGATGCCGAGCTGCCCTTGCTGCGCGCTGATCGCGCCCTTGCGGGTGACGTACACTTCCGCGCCGAAATGCGTTTCCTGCTGCACGTAGTTGTGGTGGCAGTTGATCGCCTCGCGCGTGGTGGTGAAGGTCGGCAGATGCTTGCTGGTTTGCAGCGCATCCAGCACCAGCCGCATCATTTCCCGGCGGTTGACCATGGCGTAATCCTGCGCCCAGCTGACCGCTTGCACGTAGTCATCGAAATGCTGCGTCCCTTCGGTGAAGTAGGCCAAATCCTTGTCTGGCAACTGGCCGAGTTCGCGCCCGACATCCTTTTTGGCCTTGGCGATGAAATAGCGCCCGATCGCATTGCCGATGCCACGGCTGCCGGAATGCAGCATCACCCACACATCATCGCTTTCGTCGATGCACAGCTCGATGAAATGGTTGCCACCGCCGAGCGTGCCGAGCTGCTTGCCCCAGGTGCGGTGGAAGTTTTTCATCATTTTCACCAGGCCAGAGTGCTTGTCGGTGATCGTGTCCAGATGCTTTTCCATGTTTTTCAGGGTGGAACCCTGCGTGGATGGCTTCTGGTGTTCGTCGAAACCGGTCGGCACACGTTGCTCGATCGCGCTGCGGATGGAATACAGGTTGTCGGGCAGATCGCTGGCTGTGAGCGACAGGCGCACGGCGTTCATCCCGCAGCCAATATCCACCCCGACCGCCGCCGGGATGATCGCGCCTCGGGTGGGGATCACCGACCCCACAGTTGCGCCAATACCGGCGTGCACATCGGGCATCGCGGCAATGTGGCTGTGAATGAAGGGCAGTTGTGACATATTCCCCAGTTGCGTGAGGGAAGCGCTGTCCACGTCGGCGGTAAAAATTTTCACCGGAACCTTGCCCTTGTTGAGCATAAAACTGATAGGCATAAAAAAACCCCGTTGGTTTTTTGGGCCATCCGGGGTTTTCAGGCAGCGTATCTGTGCTGCATATTTCTTACACCGGATGACTGGATCAATCAGTCTCCCGGCGCAGTGCGGGAGACACTTAGCTTGCTTGGTTGTTCCTTATGTGTTTCAGCATGTCAAATGTCTCCGTAAATGAGGTTGATAATGGCGGGAAGTGTAGCCTAACCGCCACGGCTGTCAAGAGGGGGAATGTTTGCCTGGATAGTCAGATTTCCGCCAGTTTGACGCGTTGCATGACATTGCCCACCGCCGATTCCAGTTGGGAGCGAACCCACTGGTGGGCGACATCGCCTTGATGGCGCTTATGCCACAGCATGAAAATAAAGATGGACGGTAGGGTAAAAGGCGTTTTGATCGCCTTGAATGCCGACAATGCGCCCAACCGCAACATGCCCGGTGCCAGCGCCAACAGGTCGCTGCCGCGCATGAAGCTGGCCATGTCGGAGAAATTGGGCACGCGGACGGCAACCTGCTGTTCCAGTTCACGGGAAATCGGCGCGCTTATCGGGGCGGCGCGTTGCCCATCCACCAAGTTCAGGCCGATGTAACGGGCCTGCCGGAAATCTGCCAGCGTGCGCGGCTGTTCACGCGCGCTGCTGTCGAAGAAACAGCACGACTGGTCAATGAACAGGCGTTTGTAGAGAATATCGGAGCCATCCGGCGCGACTGGGGACAGCAACAAATCCGCCTTGCCGGTGCGCAACAGCTCTACGGACGGGTATTCGGCAATGATGGTGCGCAGGGAAAACTCCTTGGTTTCGCTGGCGACCTGTCGGTACAGTTCCGGCAAAACCAGATCGCGCTGGAAATCATTGGTCCCCACCGTGAAGCGCAAGGATGCCTGCTTGGGTTTGAAATCCTGTTCGATCGTCAGTTGTTGCATGCCGGACAGCACTGAGCGGATGCCTTCCGCCAGATGTTCGGCGCGGGCGGTGGCGACAATTTCTTGCCCGCCGGTGCGCACAAACAAGGGATCCTGAAAGACGGAGCGCAATTTGGTGAGGTTGTTGCCAATGACCGTTTTGGTGATCCCCAGCTTGTCGGCGGCGCTGGCAATGGAACCCTGTTCCAATACGGTCAGGAATATGTGCATGGAATGCCCATCCAGGGCCAGATAATCATTTTCTCTCATAATACAATGAGCGTAGCAGCCCATTTTTATTTATTGAAATTTATAAAAAAATTCGAGCAATTAATATTTTTTTGGATAACGCGGGTTTGTCAGGAAAACCCACGCGCTCATCAGAATAACGCCAACGCCAGCAAGACCAGCCCAATCACGGCCAGCAGCAGCACGAACAACAGCGACAATACGCCCAGCACCAGTGAGAATGGGTTCACCAGCGTGCCGATGCTGAGGTAGGAACCCAGCAGTTCACGGGCTTCCGACGCCATCGAGCCGATGC
This sequence comes from Candidatus Thiothrix phosphatis, assembly GCF_035668035.1. Lineage (NCBI taxonomy): Bacteria > Pseudomonadati > Pseudomonadota > Gammaproteobacteria > Thiotrichales > Thiotrichaceae > Thiothrix > Candidatus Thiothrix phosphatis. The sequence goes on from NZ_JAYMYJ010000160.1 coordinate 122,648, forward strand.
TCCACAGGCTTTTGGCGGAGCTGATGAAGCCCAGTTTCGGCGTATTGCCTGCCTGGATGCCTTGTACGGTCTCGCGGATTTCGCCCTTTGCATCATCCACCATGCGCCCGGCAATATTGGGCAAATCCTTGAGCTCCTCCAACGCCCACCAGAAGCGCAGCAGGATCAGGATCGGCAACAACGCCACCCCCGCGACGATCAGTGCGCTGCTCAGGGAGAAATGTTTCAGGAAATATAACCAGATGAAAATCCACACATCCAGGCCGACGCCCAATAAAGCGGCGAAACGGATCTTGTCGGATACGCTGTCCACCAGCGGCAACAGGCGGGTGAAAATGTCCAGCAGCCGCTCCTTCACATCAGCAGGCTGGGTGGCGGCGGGTTGTTTTACTTCTGACATATCAGTCCTTTCAGGTAATAGCCTTCGGGAAACGCCAGCCGGGTCGGATGGTCGGCGGCCTGATCCAGCTTGCGCAGGATGCGGGCGTCACAACCGGCGTCAACTGCCGCGTCGGCGACGATTTTCTGGAACAGGTTGCTCTCCATCAAACCGGAGCAGGAAAAGGTGAACAGCAGCCCGCCCGGTTTCAGCAGCTTGAAGCCGAGCAGGTTGATGTCCTTGTAACCGCGCGCGGCTTTTTCCAACTGGTTGCGGTTGTCGGCGAATTTGGGCGGGTCCAGCACCACGATGTCGAACTGGCGGCCTTCGTTGCGGTATTCGCGCAGCAGTTTGAATACATCGCCGCAGACGTTTTCCATCTGGGCGGGCTGGAAACCGTTCAGGGCGGCGGTTTGGGCGGCCAGTTCCAGCGCCGGTTGCGAGGCGTCGATATTGACGGCGTGTTCCGCCCCACCGTGCAACGCGGCGATGGCGAACCCGCCGGTGTAGGCAAAGCAGTTCAGCACGGTCTTGCCGCTGGCGTATTGCTGCAATTGGCTGCGGTTGTCGCGTTGGTCGAGGTAGAAGCCGGTCTTGTGGCCATTGTGCGCATCCACCCGGTAGCGTCGGCCTGCTTCCTCAATATCGATGCATGCAGGCGGCGGTGTGCCCCGAAGGGTGCCGGTGATGTTTTCCAGCCCTTCTTTTTTACGCACATCCACGTCAGAGCGCTCGTAGACGCCATGAGCGGGTACCGCTTCCAACAGGGCGTCCGCCAGCGTCTGTTTCCAATGTTCCGCTCCGGCGGTCAGGCATTGCATCACCAGCCAGTCGCCGAACTTGTCGACCACCACGCCGGGCAACCCGTCGGATTCGGCGTTGACTAACCGGTAGCCGGAATTGTGTTCTGGGATGCCGAGTTGCTGGCGATAGGCCAGCGCCTGCCGGATGCGCTCAAGGAAGAAACTGCGGTCGATCACGGCATCCGCAAATGTCCACAGCCGCACCTGGATTTGCGAGGCGGGCGACCATGCGCCCAAACCCAGCAGGTCGCCATTGGCGGCACGCACTTCAACAGTTTCGCCGGATTGCGGTTTGCCTTTGAGCTTGTCCACCGCGCCGGAAAACACCCACGGGTGGTGGGCGCGGACATTTTTATCGCGCCCATTTTTGAGGATGACTTGTCCGTTTACCACGGAATGTCGCCGCCATCGATGTCAATGAACCGCCCTGAATCGGCGAAGGCAACCTTGGCGAGGTTGCGCTTGAGGGCGGTGACGGATTCTTCCACGGACAGCTCGCCGTTGGGGCCGCCCATGTCGGTGCGCACCCAACCGGGATGCAAGGCGACCACGGCGATTTTCCGGCGGGCAAGGTCATGCGCGGCGCTCACGGTGACCATATTCAACGCGGCCTTGCTGGAGCGGTACAGGTAACTGCCGCCAGAGGTGTTATCGGCGACGCTGCCCATCTTGCTGCTCATGTTGGCGATGATTTTGTGTTCGCTGAGGGCTACGTTGGCGGCGAAATCCTGCATCATCAGCATCGGGGTGATGACATTGATGCGCATGACTTCCAACCATTCGTCGGTTTTGCAGTGGCCGAAACTCTGTGTCGCCCAGTTGCCGGAAACCCCAGCGCTGTTGAACAGGATGTCGATGGGTTGGCCCTTAAGCTGGGCGGCGAGCGCTTGGCGTTGGGCGTCGTTGGCGACATCCAGCAGGCAAACACTGACCCCGCCTTTGGTGGCGGCGGCCAATTTGTTGAGTTCATGGGCGTTTTCCGGGGAACGGCAACAGGCCAGCACGTCCCACCCGTCAGCAGCATACTGGCGGGTGATTTCCAGACCGATGCCACGGTTGGCTCCGGTGATCAGGAGGGTTGGCATGATGGAATCTCCTCTTTTTGTGGATGGGTGCAGTATACCAGCGTCAATCCGGCTTTTGGGTTGTTCCGGTTTCGACAAGCTTAATTTATCATTTTAATTTATTATGATTATATGTATATAATTTAGGGTAATCACTTTTCCCGGCAACAATGATAAATAACAAGGGGCTTTCATGAAATCAGGCAAAATTTTTCCGGTAGTCGTGCTGTCCAGCTTGTTGGTGGCTTGCGGCGGCGGCACCGGTGCGGCATTTTCCAGCGTTAAGGCAAACACTTCCACGGATACAGGGACGGGCAGCGGCTCTTCTTCCAGCAGCAATTCTTCAACAGGCGGCAGCAGCACAGGTTCCGGCAGCAGTTCCTCTGGCACGGACAGCAATTCCTCTTCCGGCAGTGACACAGGTTCCGGCAGTTCCACTGGCTCTGGCTCCACCACCAGCACGGTCAAGCAGTTGGCGCGCAATGCCGTGGATGCCGACTACAGCGATTCGCTGGAGCGTCTGATAACGGCCAGTTCCTCGCCGGATAATGCGCTGAACATTATCAACCCCACTACTGGCGAACAGCAGGCAGTCCCGTTGAACCTTGCTCCCACCAGCCTGGCGCTCAGTCCGGATGGCAAGATGGCGGTGGTGGGGCATGCCAATGGCGTCACCTACATCAACCTGCAAACCGCCAGCGTGGTGGGTGCTTACAACAACATTGGCTTTACTGTGTTTGACATCGCGCTGGACGCCAATGGCATGGCTTACGCCACACCGACGGACAACGTGAGCTGGGCTCCCTTGAAAGCCATTAACCTGGCTACTGGGGAAGTCAAGACAGGCTCCCAAATCAATGACCTGGCGGGTTCCTATTTGCAGTTTGCGCCTGCACAAAAGGCGCTGTACATCCTGTATAAAGGTGCTGTGGTGGATTTGGAGAAAGCTGACACTTCGGTGACGCCGCCGGTTGGGCTGTATGATTCCCCGTACAATGGCGATTACGACATGGGGGGCGCTGACGCCAAAGGTTTCTGGATAACAGAAGATGGGGGTTATCTCCTGACTGCTGGCGAAACCCTGTTCCGCACGGCCACTAGCGAAGACCAGGACATGCTGTTCCAGCGCAGCCTGGCGGATAGCGATGGCGATTTCAACACCACGCTGATGCATGCTGACAGTTCCCAGGAAGCGGGGCAAGTTGCGGTCATTTTAAACAAAGGGGTTACGGGAACCAGTTCCGATTACAGGGTGAAAACCTACTCTATGCCCAACCTTGTGCTGGTCGAGGAAAAAACACTGACGGATTTAAAACCGTCAACCAGCACTGACCCGGTAACGCCACAATTCGTCTTTTTCAACAGTGATGGCAGCAAACGCTATGTGGTGCTGAAACAAGGGGATGGAACGTATTTGAGGACACTTTAATCACCAAGGGCTGGTATTTTTACAACTAGGGGCTAATCATGAAAACCAATAATATTTTGCCGCTTTTTGTGGCGACAACGCTGCTGACGGCGTGCGGGGGAGGGGGTTCCTCTTCCTCCACTACGGGGGGCACCACCACCAATAACGGCGGCACCACCACCAACAACAATACGACCGTGCTGGCGGATGCGGGCAGCGTCTATTCCGGTAGCCGCAACACCGTACTGCTGACCACTGCCAACAGCATGGAATTTGTCAACCTGGTGTTTGGCACCGAAAACATCAATGGCAATATTTCCGCCCGTCCGCAGGGTGATGCTGCGGGCGCGGCGGACGCTGCCAGCAGCAGTGTGCTGCAATTGCAACGGGAGCTTTCCGCGCTGGCGGCGGACACGATAGCAACGCAACGTTACCAAGCGCGCGGTTACAGCTTGTCGAAGGCATGCCCTGGCGGCGGTTCTGTCGCGGCGTCCGGCAACCTCAGCGATACGGATTACACCGGCACCTTGCAGGTCACATACAACCAGTGCCAAAGCGAAAACGTCCTGACCAATGGCTCGGCCTTGCTGGTGATCCACGCTTTCGACATTGTGCGGCAGACGCCGTCCGCCTATACGGTCAGCATGAAAGGGCTGGGCGTCCGGGTGGATAACGTCCCCTATTCCGTCACCGGCACTTTACGCACAGATGCCAACCCGGAAATCGGCCAAGAAACCCTGACCATCAACCAGTACCAACTCAATTTGAGCACGGGCAAACAGCAGTTGGCGGAAAATGTCAAAATGGTGGCGGAAACCTCAGGTTCCACCACGATCAGCGGCAAGTTCTGCGACGGCACGGATGGCTGCGTCAACACGGCAACCGTCACGCCCTTCCAGTTTGGTGATGATGGTGTCCCGCTGGAAGGTGAAATGCTCATGAATGGTGCCGCCAACAGCAAAATCCAGGTGATTGCGGATGGTTATGACTATTCCGTCACGCCGCCGCAGCGCAAGTTGCGGGTCAATGTGGACAGCAATGGGGATGGCATGTATGAGGCGCTATCCAGCCGTAGCGAGTCCGTGCTCAAGAATTTCTCTGTCACCGTCAATACAGCGCCCACGGCGGTCGCTTCCACCCACGCATCCATTGCCTTGGGCGGCACACTGGCGCTGAACGGCACCCGCAGCACCGACCCCGAAGGCGACTTCCTCAGCTATCAATGGACGGTGGAATCCGCCCCGGCAGGCAGCGCCGCCGCCATTGTCAACGCTGACAATGCCAACGCCTCCTTCACGCCTGACAAGCAGGGTGCCTATGAATTCAGCCTGAAAGTCACCGATGCGTTGGGCAACACCGATCTGGCGACGGCCAACACCACCGTGTTGGGTTTGGCGCGCCCGCTCAATTACAGTGTGGTGGACGCGGCTTACAGCAATAAGTTGAACCGGGTGGTGACAGTGGGCAGCCAGCCGGACAATGTCCTTAACATCATTAACCCGGCCACCGGTGCCCAGCAGGCCGTACCGTTGGAATTGCCGCCAACCAGCGTCGCCATCAGCCCGGATGGCAAGATTGCCGTGGTTGGCCACAAGGGTGCCATTTCGCAGGTCAGCCTGACCGGGGAAACGGTGCTGAACTTTTATGACGGCCTGGGCTTTGATGTGTTTGACATCGCCTATGGGGAGAACGGGGTTGCCTATGCCACGGCTCCGGCCAATATGCAGTGGAGCTACCTCTACGCCATCGACTTGGCCACCGGCGCAGTCCAGGAAGAATCCGCTGTCGGCAACCACCTGCTGTATGGCGGCGCGCACCTGCAATTGGTCAGCAGCCTGGATGCGGTCTACACGCTGGACAGCAAGCATTCGCCTGAAGACTTGAACCATTATGATGTCAGCACAACGCTGCCGGTTTGGCTCAATGACTCCCCGTATGATGGCGAGTACGAACTGGGCGGAATCCAGAGCAACCTATGGGCGACGGAAGACGGCATGTATCTGCTCACTGCAGGCGGAACCCTATTCCAGACCGCCGCCCAGCAAGGTGCCGACATGCGCTACCAGCGCACCCTGTCGGATGCGGATGGGACTGGCCATCTGGTGTTTGCCGACCATTCCCAACAGGCCGCCAAATTTGTGGTGGTGGAAGCCGGGGATGACGGTTCATACAGCCTGAAAACCTACACCAGCCCACTGCTCAATTTGCAGAGCAGCCTATCGCTGAGTGGCGTCACCCTCAGTGGCGGCGATGAAGCCATCAAAGCGGGCTTTGCCTTCTTCAACGCCAGCGGGACGGAGCATTACGCCATCCTGCAACAAGGCGACGGCTACTATTTGATGAAGTTCTAATAACCTGAACTGACGGGGCAGGCACAGGGGCGCATTCAACATGCGCCCCTTGCCGTTTCAGGCCATGCCTGGTGTGAAATCAATCTTGTCCGCCCATTCCGGGTGGTCAATCAGCGGGTTGCGGTTGCCCTGCTGGGCGTGCACGGCCGCATTGCGGTGCTGCTCATACGCATCCGGCGGGGAACTGTTGTGCCAAGCCAGCAGCATGGGCAGGCGTTCCCGTTGCATTTCGCGCGCCTCATTCCCCACCACGCCAGGGTAGCGCAGCAGGAAATACAGGACAGCGCGCGCCACCGTCCCTTTGCCGCTGACCGGCTCGAATTTGTCCTCATTGCGCTTGCCGCAGGCGTCGCGCAGCGCCTCCTCGAAATCCGGGAAATCGTAATACGGCGTATTGCCACGGAAACTGTTGCAGCCGCTTTCGCAGGCGAACAGGTGGTGCATGTCGCCGCGCATCGGCTCTTTTTTCTGGAACCAGGATTGCGGCACCACATGCTCGCAGTTGTAAGGCAGGGAGGTTTCCAGCAGATCCAGTTCCTGCTCCAGGCGCTCCCGGCCCAGGCTGGCTTCGTGCAGCAGCGCCTCGCGCAGGCGTTCCGAGCGCTGTTGGCCGATGCGGAAGTCTTCCCGGATCAGTTCTGCCGGGTCAAAATCCTGGCCGGAATAAATGCTGCGGATTTTCAGGTCTGGGTGTAAATCCACCCAAGGGTAAACGTTCTGGCTGGGGTTGTAGGTGAATGTGCGGGGATGCGTGGTGCGCACCAGTTCGCTGAGTTGGGCGTAAAAGTCCGCAGGCTGCGCGTCGGCCTGGACAGCCTGGTAATAGGCTTGCGCCGCTGCTTGGTCTTCCGTGGCGTTGTAATAATCGCGCCCGGCGGCTTCGGCCAGGGTTGCAAGCGCGGCATCCAGTTCGGGGTTGGCGGGTGCCGCATCCGGCTGGGAAGCCGTGGCCGTGAACAGGCCAGCGCACAGTTCCTGCTGTTCCGGGGTGAGGGGCTGCGCCTTGATGTGGGCGACGATCTGGCTGATGCGCACGCCTTCGTTGGCTTTCCAGGCAATGCGCTGTTCGCCCATGGATGGTTCCCACACTTGCCCGTCGGTGGTGAGGATGCGGTTTTGCCCATCGCGTTGCGGCACGCCGGAATGGTGCAGCGCCACCACTTCCCAATGGTCATTGAACACCGGCGAGCCGGAGGAGCCGGGGGCGGTGTCGGTGCGGTATTGCAGGAACTGTTCCAGTTCGTCGATCACTTGGTTTTCGCGCAGGGCAAGCTGTTTGGGTTCGCCATTGGGATGCTGGATGATGTTGACCCATTCGCCCAGCATCGGTTTGATGGGCGTTTCGGTCAGTGGCAGCCAGCCGTAGGCGGCAAGCGCGGGGTCAGGGCCTAATGCCACCAACGTATAGTCCAGTTCCTCATCGGTCAGGAACAGGCTGTCCGGGTCTAGCGGAAAGCTGGCGCTAGGGCCTGTGTTGCCGGATGCGCCCAGCTCGTAATTGAATTCGGCCTGGCATTTGGCCGCATCCGCCGCATTGCCCAGCACATGGTTGTTGGTCAGCAGCAGGCGCGGCGACGCCAGAAAGCCGGTGCCGTAACCCAGCCGGACGCCATCCGCCGAGTAGATGTGAATCCGCGCCACGGGGCGGGCGGCGGCCAGTGCCTGATGCAGGTACAGGATGGGAACCAGGTCATTGCTTCCCAAGATGCGTTTGGGTGCCAGTTTGGCCCGGTTCGCGCGTTCCTGGAAACGTTGGGTGTAGCGTTGTTCGGTCGCTTGCAGGATGCTGTGGTAGCGGTTGGCTGTATTCATGAGGAGTCTCCCCCGATGGTTAGGTTTGTCGGCTAATCATGAGACACTGCCTCTGGTTGTTTTGTTTTACTTTTGTCCCGGTTGCCTCATGTTTCATTTGTCATGATGACAGTGTTTCCCCGTGGTCGCTCACGTCCTGCCGTGCGGAAGGGCTTTCCATGTCCGACGTGAAGCGCTTTTCGCTGAAACGCAGCACCAGCGTCGCCAGTGACAGCAGCAGGATCGCCGCCACAATGGTGATGATCTTCATATTGTCGAAGCCTTTCAGGTCGATTGCCAGATAGCGCGTCAACGCGGTCATGGAGATAAACAGCAAGAAAATCACCGGCAGCCGGTGAGTGCGGAAAAAAATCCCCACCATCGCCCCAAGCTCCAAGTAGATGAACAGCAACAGGATGTCATCCAGGGTTGCATAAGGCTTGCTCATGATGTCGGCGATATAAGTATGGATCGCCGTCCAGACGATTGTGCCGCCAATCACAAACAGCCCCAGAATATGGAAAACCTCTACCGCAAAGTCGCCCAGTTTCCCCAGCAACTCACCTATAGTCCGTATACGCCGCATAATATTCCCTCCTCATCAGCACACTTTTGATTAAAGCACACGATTCGTGACAGGGTAATCTATTGTTAAATAAATAATTTCTATTTATATAGATAAAATGGGTTATTGATTCCTTAACCCATCTCAAGCACTATCGGGCTACACTGTATTTCAGTAAATCCTTATTTAGTTACATACTGATTATGACTACCCAAACTAGCCAGGCTACCGAGATCAAAAGCACCACTTGTTACATGTGTGCGTGCCGCTGCGGTATCAACGTCCACCTCAAGAACGGTGAGGTGAAATACATCGAAGGCAACCCAGACCATCCGCTCAACAAGGGCGTGATCTGCGCGAAGGGTTCCTCCGGCATCATGAAGCAATATTCCCCCGCGCGTCTGACCCAGCCGCTGCGCCGCAAAGCCAATGCGACCCGTGGCGAAGGCCAGTTCGAACCCATCACTTGGGAAGAAGCGTTCGACACGCTGGCAACCCGCCTCAAACACATTCGGGAAACCGACCCGAAAAAATTCGGCCTGTTCACCGGCCGTGACCAGATGCAGGCACTGACCGGCCTGTTCGCCAAGCAGTTCGGTACGCCGAACTATGCAGCACACGGCGGTTTCTGCTCGGTCAATATGGCGGCGGGCATGATCTATTCCATCGGCGGTTCCTTCTGGGAATTTGGTGGGCCTGACCTGCATCACGCCAAGCTGTTTGTGATGATCGGCACGGCGGAAGACCACCATTCCAACCCGCTGAAAATCGAGCTTTCCCAGTTCAAGCGCAACGGCGGGCGCATGATTGCGATCAACCCGGTGCGTACCGGCTATGCAGCCGTTGCGGATGAATGGATTCCAATCCGCCCTGGCACCGATGGCGCGCTGCTGCTGGCGATCATCCGTGAAATCATCGAGCAGGGCCTGTACGACCGCGACTTCGTGGTGAACTACACCAACGGGCCGGAACTGGTCAATATGGACCCGAAAAACCGTGAATACGGCATGTTCCTGCGCTTCGAAGTCCCGTTGGAAGAAGGCTGTTTCGACCCGCAGAACAAGCTGTGGTGGGATCGTGAATTGAACAAGCCGATTTCCACCCATACGCCGGGCGCTGACCCATTCCTGACCGGCGAATTCAAACTGAAGGACGGCACCCCGGTAAAGCCCTCCTTCCAGTTGCTGCGTGAGCGCGTCGAAGCCTACTCCGCTGAATGGGCGGAAGACATTACCGGCATCCCGGCTGCCACCATCAAGCGGCTGGCGCACGAGATGGGCATCACCGCGCGCGACCAGAAGATCGAACTGCCGATTGCCTGGACGGACGTGTGGGGCAACGAACACGATCATGTCACCGGCAATCCGGTGGCATTTCACGCCATGCGCGGCCTCGCGGCACATTCCAACGGTTTCCAGACCATCCGTGCACTCAGCATCCTGATGTCGCTGCTCGGCACCATCGACCGCCCAGGTGGTTTCCGCCACAAAGCGCCGTATCCGCGCCCGATTCCGCCTTGCCCGAAAACACCGACTTCACCGGATGATGTCAAGCCGAACACACCGCTGGAAGGCGTTCCGCTGGGCTGGCCTGCCGACCCGGATGACTTGTTCGTTGATGATCAGGGCGAGCCGGTGCGTATCGACAAGGGCTTCTCCTGGGAATACCCGCTTTCCGTGCACGGCCTGATGCATAACGTTATTACCAATGCGTGGCGCGGCGACCCGTACAAGTTGGACACCTTGCTGATTTTCATGGCGAACATGGCGTGGAACTCGTCCATGAACACCAGCGAAGTGCGCAAGATGCTGGCGGACAAGGACGAAAACGGCGAGTACAAGATTCCGTTCCTGGTGGTGTGCGATGCGTTCCATTCGGAAATGACCGCGTTCGCCGACCTGATTCTGCCGGACACCACTTATCTGGAACGCTACGATGTCATGTCGATGCTCGACCGGCCAATTTCCGAATATGATGGCCCGGTCGACTCTGTGCGCATCCCGATCCTGCCACCGACTGGCGATTGCAAGCCGTTCCAGGAAGTGCTGATCGAGCTGGGTTCACGCATGCAACTCCCTGCCTTCGTTGATGCCAATGGCAAGCGCAAATTCCGCGATTACCCGGATTTCATTGTCAATTTTGAAACCGCACCCGGCTCCGGCATCGGTTTCTTAAGCGGCTGGCGCGGGCAGAGCGGCGAAAAAACCATGCGTGGCGCACCTAACCCGAACCAGTGGGAGCGTTACGCCAAGAACAACTGCATGCACCATTACGTGCTGCCGAAGTCCTACCAGTACATGCGCAACTGGAACATGGGTTATCTGCGCTGGGCGAAGGAAAACGGCCTGACCCGTTACGCCGAGCCGATCCACATCCACCTGTATTCCGAAGTGCTGCACAAATTCCGCCGCGCCGCACAAGGCATTTCCCACGGCAAGCAGCCGCCGGATCGTCTGCGCAAGCGTGTGGAACGCTTCTTCGATGCGCTGCCGTTCTACTACGAGCCGCTGGAAAACGAGATGATCAATAAGCATGATTATCCGCTCAGTGCCCTGACCCAACGGCCGATGGCGATGTACCACTCGTGGGATTCGCAGAACGCGTGGCTGCGGCAGATTCATGCACACAATTATTTGCACATGCACCCAAGCGTGGGCGCGAAATACGGCTTCGAGGACGGCGACTGGATCTGGGCTGAATCCGTGCATGGCCGCGTGCGTTGTCAGGCACGTTACTCGCAATCGGTCGAGCCGAACACGGTCTGGACGTGGAACGCCATCGGCAAGGCGTCCGGCGCTTGGGGTCTGGAAAAGGACGCCAACGAATGCCAGCGCGGTTTCCTGCTCAACCACCTCATCGGCGAAGAGCTACCCAACCAGCCGGAAGGCCAGCACTATTCCAACTCCGATCCGCTGACCGGCCAGGCGGCCTGGTTTGATGTGCGCGTGAAAGTGTACAAGGCGGACAAAAAGGAACAGGGCTCCACCTTCCCGCAGTTCCAGACCCAGCCTCGTTACCCCGGTATGGCCAAGCCAGTAGGCAAGTGGCAAACCTTTATCGGTGGTTCCGGCCTGTTCAAGAATCGCTTCAAGAGGGGTAAAGCATGACTCAGTTAGCCCTGGTTATTGACCTGAACGTCTGCGTAGGCTGTAGCGCCTGCGTCACCTCCTGCAAGGAATGGAACACCTCCGGCTCCGGCGGCGGTGGCATGGTCGACAAAAACCCATACGGCAAAGACCCGACCGGCACCTTCTTCAATCGTGTACAGACGTTTGAAGTGGGCGAATATCCGAAAGTGGAAACGGTCCACTTTCCGAAAAGCTGCCTGCATTGCGAAGACCCACCATGCGTGCCGGTATGCCCGACAGGTGCGAGCTACAAACGCAAGGAAGACGGTATCGTGCTGGTCGATTACGACAAGTGCATCGGCTGCAAATACTGCTCATGGGCCTGCCCATACGGCGCGCGCGAAATCGACGAAAAGCAGAAGGTCATGAAGAAATGCACCCTGTGCGTCGACCGCATTTACGACATGAGCCTGCCGGAAGAGCGCCGCAAGCCTTCCTGTGTGCTGGCCTGCCCGACCAGTGCGCGTTTGTTTGGCGATGTACATGACCCGGATTCCGAAGTTTCCACCGCAATCGCCGAGCGTGGCGGCTATCAGTTGCAGCCGGAATGGGGAACCCGCCCGGCCAACCATTACCTGCCCCGGCAGAAAACCAAGTCGCATGTGACCGAAGAGTCCCTGCACCGTGTCGACAACCCGTTGAAGAAAGAAGAACAGCGTGCCCCGGCCAGCGCCGACCTGCCGACGCTGGACGACTTCCTGTTCTAAGGAGATTTTACCCATGCACCCTGCTTTTTCGGTCATTTTCCTGACGACGCTGATCGGCGCGGGCCAGGGCCTGTTTCTGGCGCTGTATACCGGCCAGGTTTACAACACCTTCGGCGTGGTGGGCGATGCCGCCCCGCTAAACCTGTACCTTACCGGCACCCTGATCGTGCTGGTGCTGATGGGGCTTGGTTTGTTTGCGTCCTTCTTCCATTTGGGCCGCCCGGAACGCGCCTGGCGTGCAGCAACCAAGTGGAAAACCTCCTGGCTGGCGCGTGAAGTGATTGTGCTGCCCGCCTTCAGCGGCATGGCGTTCATCTGGGGCGCGTTGCATCACTTCGGGATTGATCCGGTTCTCACCACCACCGGCGCGGTGGAAATCAGGTTGACCCTGGTGGTTGGGTTGCTGGCGGGGTTGCTGTCATTGCTGCTGTACCTGTGCACCGGCATGGTTTACGCGGCGATCAGATTCATCCAGGAATGGGCGTCGCCGCTGACCATCATCAACTATACCTTGCTGGGGCTGGCTTCCGGTTTTACCTTGGCGGCGACGTTGGGGGGCTATTTCAACAGCAGCCTGACCAATGCGTATGCGGGCTGGGCGCTGGTGTTCACGCTGGCGGGGTTTGTCATGCGCATGTTTTCGCTGCGCCGCAATGCCAACCTCAAGCGCAAGAGCACCCTCAGCACCGCAATTGGCGTGCGCCACCCGAACATCCGCCAGATTTCGCAGGGGGCGATGGGCGGCTCGTTCAATACCCGTGAATTCTTCCACCACAAAAGCCCGCAGTTTGTGCAGGCGGTGAAAGTGTTTTTCCTGATCGCTGCCTTTATCGCGCCGGTGACGCTGGTGGTGATCGGCTGGTCAAACCAGATGCTGGCGCTGCTGGCGGTGGCGGTGCTGGTGCAATATGTCGGATTGCTGGCGGAACGCTGGTTTTTCTTCGCACAGGCGAACCATCCGCAGAATTTGTACTACCAGGCGACGTGATTTTGGGGCTGGTTGGTGGCCATGGCAGGGCGTTTGCTGGTGAAGCTGGTTCTATTACGTGGTGGTTTACATGACCTCTAAACATCTGGTTTTGGCGGGTTATGATTTAGATGCGTTGACGGGTTCCTTGCTGGAAGCCAGCTGAAAGTTGGTTGCATCTAGGAATTGGATTTGTTTAGGCTTCGATGCCTTCCGATAGGGCATGGGTAAAGTCTGTCTCCCGGTGGCTGGTCAATAACAGCCTGTCGGTTGAGCGGGTCATGCCGACATACAGGAGTTTTGCTTCATCAGGCGCTGTTGTCTGGTCAGTGTCGATGAAACCCACGCCTGCAATCACAACCAAGGAAAACTCCAACCCTTTGCTGCTATGAAGGGTCATCAATTTCACACTGTCGGCCATGGGGTTGAAACGCTTCTTGCTGGCTGAATCGCTTAACCAGTGGCAGGGGATAGAGGCTGACGATAACGCTTGATACAACTCTCGCCCCTGCGGGACATGGCGGTAAAGCACAGCCATGTCAGCCCATGGGATTCCCTTGCTGTCATGCCAATGTTGCAGCCAATGTGTGATCCTGGCGACTTCTGCCCCGAAGCTTGGAAAAATGCGCAGTTCTGGGTTGAAGCTATGGTGGCCAACAGCTTGTGGTTCAATCAGTGGTATATGGTCGTCATCGCTGTCTTGGGGCTGCAAAAATTGGCGGGCAAACCGATACGCAAAGCTGAAAACCTCATCGGTATTGCGGTAGTTGAGCTTGAGGATGGTGGTGCGCCCCTGGGCTTTGACGCCGACACTGGAAAGGCTGAATTTCAGTTGTTTCTGCGGCTGATAAATCGACTGGGCGTCATCGTACAGCAGCAACAGGGAGTCAGTTTCCGGATCCACCATGCCACTGATCAGTTTGAGCCATTCCGGTTCGAAATCATGGCCTTCATCGATCATGATGGCACCGTACTGGGCGCGGGGGATCCGCCCATTTTCGACAGAAGCGATGACTGCGCCAACCAACGCATTCACGTATTCCATTCCCTGCGCTTGCGGGCGGTCAATGTGGTAGGCGCGTAACTGTTCACCACACCAATCATGGAAATGGTAAACGCTGACTTTATCGTTGACGCCTTTTTCCTCCATCAGCGTGCGTAGGCGGGCGGCAAGGGCAATGTTGTAGCACAGCACCAGGATAGGCTTATGCAGCAGTTTCGCCAGATACAGGCAGCGGTAACCCAGAATCAACGTCTTGCCTGAACCCGAGACGCCATGGATGACACGGTGCCCATTCCCCATGCTCCGGGCCAATTGCTCCTGCTGCATATCCATGACCTTGATGATGTCTGGCAAGAGTGTGTCAGCCTGCGCTGGTTCTGACGCTTCGCTGCTGCCCGCCAGTGGGTCAGCGAATAGGCTGCCTTGTCCAGCGATACGGATTTCGGGGAAGATATGCCAGCGGATGCGGTCGATCTGCGGCACGCTCAACGGCTTGCTGAACTGATAGTCAAACATGTTCCACAAACATTGCTGAAAATCTTCTGGATCCGTGTTTTCCTGCATTTCATCCCGGCACAGGACACGGTTCCACGGCAACACTTCAGGCAGGTCAGTGCTGGAAAATTGCTGGCGGGTAATCTGGCTCAACACCACTCCGTAACCGTAGGGGAACACGAGTTTTCCCTGATGCTTGCCGCCATGCATGATCAGTTGCGGGTCTTGCTCCAATTGCTGTATCAGTTTGTAGGCACATTGCCTTGCCTGTTCCAGCGGGTTTGCAACCGTTTTCAAACCGTTATCCGTGAGCAAGGTTGCGGAAACCTTGTCGATGGAGCGGATATGCTCCAGCTTCCAATCTTTCACCTCCAGCAATAACAGGCCGCGCCAAGGATGGACGATAATGAAGTCGGCATAGCGCTGCCGAAAGCCGCTGCCGACACGCGGCTCATACCAGCACAGGTAATCATTTTCCAGCAATTGCTCCAACCGCCGGGCGAAGCGCTTTTCGCCGGAAGTCATCTTGCTGATGCAACTGTTCAGGGAAGGGATCAGGGTAGCCATGATTGTTGTAACTGTTTCGACCATACGATATGGCGTCAAGTATATACCACTGCCTTGCTGGACGAATAACCGCCTATCTTTTAAGTAATTCCAGCATTTTTATTATAAAAATATAATCATAAATATTGATAATCAATGGTGGCCTGATGTAAATTTACCCTACCTGTTTCACGCTGTATTCTTTGGGCAAAGCGCTCTATTGGCTATGTTTCATACATATCTCCGGGCTTAATGTTTTACAGGTTTTCTCATTTTTCGCTAAGTAATTGAGTGTTAATGAATAAACAACCCCTATACTTGGATGCGGCATCAACTACGCCTGTTGCGCCGGAAGCCATAGCGGCAATGCTTTGCTACCTAGGGTCTAGCGGGTGTTACTACAATCCCTCATCTACAAATCACCTGCCCGGCCAAGAGGCAGCAGCCTCCGTAGACACGTTCCGCACAGCGATTGCCACGGCTATTGGCTGCGAACCAGAAGAGGTTGTGTTCACATCAGGCGCAACAGAAGCAAATAACCTGGCCTTAAGGGGCATAGCGCACACCCATGCAAGCCAAGGCAAGCACATAATTACATCGCTCATTGAACACAAATCAGTCCTGGAAACATGCCGGTCGCTAGAGCGGGAAGGCTTTACGCTAACCTACCTAAGGCCGGATAGCGGGGGGACGATAAACCCTGATGCTGTAAAAAATGCTTTGCGCCCTGATACCTTGCTGGTTTCGCTGCTCCATACCAATAATGAAACTGGGGTGATCCAGCCAGTTGGGGAAATTGCCAGTTTGCTGGCGGACGCTGGGGTGCTATTTCATGTCGATGCTGCCCAGGCAGTTGGCAAGTTGCCCCTCAACCTGAGCGAAACCCCCATTGATTTGCTTTCACTGTCTGCCCATAAATTCCATGGCCCCAAGGGGGTGGGATGTTTGGTTATCCGCAATCGCCGCCATCTGCGCCTAGAACCTCTATTGACTGGTGGCGGGCAAGAATTTGGGCTGCGTTCCGGAACATTGGCCACCCATCAGATTGCTGGAATGAGTGTGGCCTTGCAGCTTGCCACCAAGCATCAAGCACAAGACCACTCACACGTTTCAACGCTGAATAGACTATTTATTGAGCAGCTCGAACAAAATTTTGCTATAAAAATACACGGCGATAGAGAACGAAGTTCACCTTATATTGTCAATTTTTCCATCTATGGCATTAGCAGCGATGCGTTGATAAACCAACTCGCCACAGAGGTGGCCTTATCATCCGGGTCTGCTTGCGCCTCGGGAACTGTCGACCCCTCTTATGTGTTACGGGCAATGGGGATCGAAGGGGATGCGTTGTATGGGGCTGTCAGGGCAAGTTTCAGCCGTTACCACACAATGGCAGACATTTCACTGGCGGTGGAGCGCATTGTTGCTGCTGTGCGCCGGATGCAGGAATTGGATTGAATGAAACTGAACAAGAACAAAACGGCCTTTGGGCGGCACGAAACCTTCCCCTTGCGGTATGGCTGGCTGACCAAAGGTGTGGAAGTTATTGGCAAGCAAAAGGGCATTTTTCAGGAACGCGAACACGAAACAGCCATGACCGAGTTGGGGTTGGGGCGCAACATGGTCAATGCCCTGCACTACTGGTTACACGTTACCGGATTAGCCACCTTCGTTGGTGGTGACGGATCAGTTTCCCCGCTAGGTAAGGCTTTGCTGGGCAAAGAAGGCGACCCTTACCTGGAAGATGAAGCCACATTGTGGATCGTGCATTGGTTGATTGCCTCCAATGCCGAGTGGGCGACAGGGTTTTTCTGGTTCTTCAACCACTATTCCGCGCCACGTTTCCGCGACAAGGACGCCCTGCAAGCCCTGGAAGATTTCGTGGCACAAGAATTGGGCTTGAAGCGGGCACACACTACGCTGAAATCTGATATATCAACTTTACTACGCATGTACTCACCTGTTGCCAGTCGTGGTGGAGAAGAACACCTCGATTCACCCTTGGCGTCCTTGCAATTGGTGAATATCGACGAAGGCTATGGTTACAACAGTTTGCGGACGTCGCGCCCCTTTTTGCCAACGGTAGCCATGCACTTTGCCCTGCAACAACGCTTTGCTGAACACGCAGGCAAACACCAAAACGCTAAAGAAGCCGCCATTCCTGTGCGTGACCTGCTTTATGGCGGCAGTGGTTGGGCGGCTCCTGGCGCTATATTCCGCTTGAATGAAGATGGCCTGATGACGTGTTTGCATCAGATGATGGAAGATTACCCGCGCATGTATGAATTGCGCGATACGGCAGGCGTCAACCAGCTTTACCGTTTGACCCCCCCGCAACGGCCTGAAACTGTGTTGGCCAATTACTACCAGCACTACAAGGGGGAAGCGGCATGAGTGGCTTGAGCGAACAAATCCGTTTGCGGGCAGGCTACACCCGTTCCGTCAATTTGCAGCGTGATGTGGGCAATCTGGAGTTGGTAAAGGCTTATTTGCCAACAGCCAAATCGTTGCAAGCCTTGGAGCAAGTGACCGACAGCTTGAGTGATGCGCCTGCTGACCGGGCACTGGCATTAATCGGCCCTTACGGCTCGGGAAAATCCGCCTTTGCCTTGTTCCTTTCCGCATTACTGGCTGGGAATGATGACCCGCTACGCCAGGCTGCGTTAACCGTCTTGGCGCAGCATGACCATGCCAAGGCATTGCTGCCACACTTCAAGCAACCCGCTGTTGGCGAACGCGGCTTTTTGCGCGTCGTGGTTAATGGCATCCCAACATCCTTGAGCAAGCAATTGCTGGCGGCCTTTGCCCATGCAATGGAGCAGCAAGGTATGGACAAAGCCTTTCAGCGCAAAGTCCTGACAGCCGCCCAAGATGCTACGCCACCAACGATGGATCGCGTCATCGCGCTGATCGAAGAGATTCAGTTGGAGTGGGCGATCCTGGGTGGGGCGGGCGTATTGCTCGAAATTGATGAACTGGGCAAGTTCCTCGAATATGAAGCGTACCACCCGCAAAACCGCGAAATCCATTTGCTGCAACTGTTGGCGGAACACGCCCATCAAGGTGGGGATGCGCCCTTGCACATCGTGGTCATGCTGCACCAATCGTTTGAGCATTACACACAACGTTTGGGCAAACACCTGCGGGACGAATGGCAGAAAATTCAGGGGCGTTTCAATACGCTGGCATTCCTTGAACCTGCTGAACAGGCATTACGGATTGTCGCCGCCGCATTTGACGGCCACTGCCCGTTACCCGCCGCCACCCAAACACAACTGGACATTTGGGCAACAGTACTGGCCGAAGAAGGGGCGCTCCCACATGGCATGGACAAACCCAATGCCCAAGCCCTGTTTGCACAATGCTATCCCTTGCACCCCCTGACGACGCTGATATTGCCGACCTTGTGCCAGAAGGTTGCCCAGAATGAACGCACCCTGTTTTCATACTTGGGTAGCCAGGAACCATTTGGCCTACGTCACCGGCTTGCCCAGTTGCATGTGGGTGAATGGGTCATGCCTGCCGATTTGTATGACTACTTTATGCTGAATCATCCCGGCGGTTTCTCAGATCCCCTGACCTACCATCGCTGGGTGGAAGTGGTGACAGCGCTGGAACGTTTTGATGCTGCCCCAAATGACCCTGCTGTTGGTTTGCTGAAAGTTATCGGCTTGCTGAATCTGGTGGGCAGCCAACGTGGCCTGAAAGCCAGCCAGCCCATTTTGCAACTGGCTTTTGGTGAAAGCCTGCCACAACATAGCCAGCGGTTGCTGGATGCCTCCATTATCCATTTCCGCAGTTTCAACCAGGAATACCGTGTCTGGCAGGGCAGTGATTTCGACTTGGCCGGTAGTTTGCGGCAAGCAAGGGTGGAGTTTGAAAACCTGCCACTGGCGGACAAACTCAACGCGCTCGCACCGTTCAAGTCTGTAGTGGCACGCCGCGCCACCATTGAAAAGGGCACATTACGCAGCTTCTCGCCGTATTTTGCTTCCCACCTTACCCGCAATAAAGCCAAGCTGGGGCAAACATCCCCGCGCATCGTGTTTTACCTCGCTGAAGAGGGCGAAGTGTTGCCGGACATGAACACGTTCGGCCAATACGACGTGGTTGCAGTATGCCACTCCACCGAACGGCTGCGGGAAGCCGTCATCACCCAATTGGCCTTGCAGGAATTGCCCAAGCATCACGCAGCCCTGCACCAAGACCCGGTGGCGCAGCGTGAATACCGGGACTGGCTGCACAATGCCGAAATAGAAACCAGCAAGCGTTTACGGAGCTTTCTGGAAGAACCGGAATCCCTGCAATGGTCTGCGAATGGCAAGGCATGGACTGTGCTTAACCGCCGCAGTTTGCAGGGGCAGTTATCCACATGGATGAAGGAGTCTTGCTACCCGAAAGCGCCGCTGATCCGCAATGAGTTGGCCAATTGGGACAAGCCATCCCCTAGTGCCAATACTGGGCGCAAACGCCTGATCAACGCCATGCTCACCTCGGCTGACCAGCCCTATCTGGGGATTGAGAAAACGCCTGCGGAAATGAGCTTGTATTTGTCATTGCTTTACGCAACAGAGTTGCATCGGCAAGAAAAAGGGCGTTGGGGATTTCATGCGCCCGCTCCAGAGGATGTGCTGGACAATGGGAAATTGCTATTCCAGATCCCTAATAGTTTGCAGCCGATGTGGGAAGCCATCACCCAATTGCTGGGCAATGCAGGCGCAAGGCAAGTGCCACTCACCGAAATCTACAATGCCTTGCGGCAACCGCCCTTCGGCATCAAGCTGGGGGTATTGCCGGTTATCCTGGTTGCCTATTTCCTGGCCTATCGTCGTGAAGTGGCGCTGTATCAGGAAGGCGTATTCTCCGATGACATGTCCTTGGCGCAAGCAGAACTCCTGTGCCGTCGCCCCGAGCTGTTTGCACTGGAACGTTTCGAGTTGAAAGGTGTGCGCGGCGACTTGTTTGACCAGTACATGGGGACAGTGGTTGGCAAGGTGCGCGAAGACGCCTCCCTATTGGACATCGTGGGGCCGTTGGTGCGTTTTGTTTCCAATTTGCCGCCCTACACCATGCGTTGTTCAGGTTTGAGTGCGGATGCCGAGCGGGTACGCAAGGTGTTCGCCCAGGCGAAAAGTCCGGGGGCCTTGTTGTTCAATGAGTTGCCTCAGGCTTGTGGGCTTGCCGTTGATGCATTTGAGTCCGGCGACGCGGTGTTGGTGGAAAGCTTTATCCAGCGTTTGGTGGCCGTTTTGCGCGAGCTGAATGCCGCCTACGGGACACTATTGGAGCATTGGCAGGCGCAGTTAAACCAGGTGTTGCTGGATGGGGCGATGCCTGACCTGCCGTCACTACGGGCGGAGTTGGCAAAGCGTTATGCGGGGTTGGACAAATACGCGACTGACCAGAAAGGGGTTGGGGCGTTCATCCGTCGCCTTGGGGATTCTGGGTATGACTCTGACCAGGCTTGGCTGGAATCCATCGCCACATTGGTTGAGGGCGTCCCACCGAAAAAATGGGCGGATGAGAACCGCTTGCAGGCAGGCTTGCGGCTGGAAGAGCGTGGGCAACAGTTGCGGGATTTGATCAAGCTGCGGTTGGCTGTTCCCAATGCTGACAATGCCCAGGGCACCGTTTTGATCCGATGGGTGGACACCACGCATGGGGAAAGAAGCCGGGTGGTGCAACTCTCGGACTCCCAGCGGAAAGCTGTTGAAAAGCGGGTGGGGGAAATTGCCAAAGGATTGGATGGGCTTAACGAATCCGAACAACTGGCCATTATTGCCAGCCTGTTGGGGCGTTTATCACAAAAAGAGCAAATGGAAGAGGTTCAGTCATGAATGATTTAACGGAAAAGAAACCTGTGCGGCATTTACTGGGTTTGTCGGGTGGCAAGGATAGTTCCGCGCTGGCCATTTATATCCGTGACAAATATCCAGAAATCCACGAAAAAATGGAGTATTTTTTTTCAGATACAGGAGCAGAACTCCCCGAAACCTTGGAATATATTGATAAACTGGAAGATTATCTGTGCAAGCCAATAGTTAGACTCCTACCTGATGGATTCAAAGAGAATCAAATTAAAAAGGAAAACTCCAATGAAGAAGATGGTCTTTTTGGTCACTATCTGAAATTACATAAGAATTATCTTCCATCGCCACAACAACGATGGTGTACAATTAATCTAAAATTAATTCCTTTTGAAAGATTCGTTGGCAATGACGAGGCAATTAGTTATATAGGTATTCGTGCAGACGAGCCTGATAGGGTTGGTTATATTTCAAGTAAGCCTAATATAAAAACGCGAATGCCATTCAGAGAGGATGGTTTGGACAAGGAAGATATTTTTAAAATACTTGAATCTTCTGGTATAGGCATTCCTGAATATTATAAATGGAGAAGTAGGTCTGGTTGCTATTTTTGTTTTTTTCAACGAAAAGAAGAATGGATTGGTTTGAAAAAAAATCATCCAGATTTATTTGAAAGAGCTAAAAAATATGAACAGTTAGATGAAGATACAGATATTCGCTACACCTGGAGTTCTGTAGGTACTTTGGAAGAATTAATATCAAGACCTGATAGTGTGTCTTCAAAAAAAATTATAAAAAAATCAAAGCGGCTAATGGATATTGTTGAGGATACTGATGACGACGCTGATGGAGGGTGCTTGATTTGCACGTTGTAACATATGAAGAGTATCTTTGATCAATTTTCTAATATATCAGTTTATAAAGAGAATGGAGAATATTTTCTTCACAAGCCTTTATTGTTGCTGTCTTATTTAGGTTTTTGTTGGAACAACAGAGAGCGACTCATTTCTTATAATGAAGCCGATAAAGAATTGACGACATTGTTTGATGCTTTTTATCCGGCTGGCTCTGAATACAACAATACACATTATCCATTTGGAAAGCTTGAAAATGATGGCATATGGGAAGTAGAAGGAAGTTCAACTTTAAAAAGAACATCTGTCGGGCATTTAATTAAAAGCGAATTGATAAATTTCAGTATTAGGGCTGGTTTTACAAAAGAAATATATGATACTTTATCGGAAAATAAATATTTACTCCTAGATATAGTGAGTTTACTACTGGGACGTTATTTTCCACCAGAAAAACATCAGGGGCTGCGTGCTGCGGTAGGGCTACCGGACGCAGGCCATACAAGGGCGCACGATATATTGTATGGAGTGAAGCAAGATATGGGGACTATAGAAGAATTACCAATGCCAGCGGAGGCAAAACAAGATAACCGTGTTAATGACGGTAATTTGAATTTGCTTGATATGATTGCGACGTTCAGGTCAAAAAATAAAGACCAACAAAATGCTTACATCAGCTACTTGAATTCTTTGCATAACCTCTCTGCCGATGGTTCAAATGCCTTGGCGGAGTCACAAGCATTGAACCCTTATTTCGATGAGTTATATGTTGCATTCCCACTAGTCGAAACCGTTAAGGAGGCTCTGACCTCTGGTGAGGAAAAGGTCATTGTCTTGACTGGCCATGCTGGCGACGGCAAGTCCACGGTCGCCCTGGATGTCTTTAAGCATTTGAACGGTTACGTACCCAAACAGCCACTTCAGCACAAATTGAAGGAGTTGGAGGAGGTACGATCTGGTGACCGGAAGATTTCCATTGTCAAAGACATGAGTGAATTGGGGGCAAAAGAACGGGTAAGCTGGCTAGATAGTGCTTTTGACAAACCGGGGAGCTGGTTAATCATTAGCAACACTGGGCCGTTGCTGGACAGTTTGTCCGGTTACGTCCGGGAATATCACAACGGTGCTGATAGTGGTTGGATTGAAAATGAAGTCCTGAAAAAGCTGGACACCCCTTACCAGAAAACAAATTTGCCGACGCATACCCTGCAACTCCCTGAGGTCAGCAAACCCCTGGTGATTCTCAATATGACGCGCCTGAACAACGTGGACTTGGGTGCACAAGTATTGGAGAAAATGCTGTCGCACTCCGGCTGGTCAAAATGCCAAGGGTGTGATGTGGAGGATAGTTGCCCATTGCGCAAAAATCGCCAAGCCTTGCGGCAACAGGATATTACTGACCGGGTACGTTGGGTTTATCAACGGCTTACAGCTTATGAACAGCGCCTGACCTTACGCCAGATTGTCGCCCATCTGGCTTATTCGGTAACTGGCGGATTGGATTGCACCCAAGCCCGTACCTCTGCCTATGACACCCAAGCCAGTAACGGCGAGGTGAATGTCGGGCTGGAAAACATCTTGTTCAGCGAAAGCTTTTTTGGCTACAAGAATGGTGAAGTGAATAAAAAGGCAGGGACTTTAAAAGCCATTGAACTGATCCACCGTTTGGAGTTTGGTAGCCCATTTGCGGTGGATTTCGAGCGCAAACTGATTGCCAATGATGACACCTCCTGGATTGATCTGCCACCTGCCTTGACTCCAGTCGCCAAACGCTGGCGGAATTATTCCCGCGAGGCGACAGGAATACGCTGGCGCTTTGCATTACGGCGCATGGCGTACCTTTACGGGCGACCCGTAAGCCAACATGAGCAAACGGGCTTCGAGTCGTTCCTGGATAACTTTTTGCAAGCCCCCAAACTGCGCCAGTTTGACCGTTGGCAACGCAAGGGGGAATTAGATTTGTCATCATCAGAACAGCGGGCATTCAAGAACAATATTCTGGACGTGCTATTGGAGGTTTACTCAGGATTCAATGCCGGGCAGTTCAAAGATTCCAATAATCGCCTCTATCTGACGTTGCGCCGACCAGATAAGGCAGTCGTGCAACCCGCACAAATGGTCATTGCCAGCTTCAATACCAATGATTTTTCCGTGGGCTACGACATACACCAACAATTGCCATTTTTACGTTACCGTGACGCCAAGCTAATGTTGAGCCTGCCATTGTTAGACTACATCCAAACATGCAGTATTGGCAGTATTGGCAATCAGCTTGTGCCCATTCATTTGGCGCAACTGGAATGGTTCCGCTCCAAACTATTAAAAATTTCAGAGCACGAAACGACAAATAATGACGAATTTATCGTGCTTAGTGCTGAAGTTGATGGCACTGTTAAAACTAGTCATTTTTACATCGATAAAAGTAAAAACACGTTGGAATTTGTATAAGGATTGGGGAGCTTTATCATGAATAATAAGCAATTAGTATTTCAGCGCTTTCCTGATAGCTTATCGGGAGGAAAAAGCAGTGCCAATGAGAATCCTGCCATATATTTATATGGAAAACGATTTTATAAAGATCAGACGCCTGTTGAATATTTGGCTGAGTTTCTTTTGGTTTTCTCATCTCCAAAATCGAGGAGCGTGCTTGGTGATGATGAAATCATTTATCGAGGAATGTTTGAATTTGATTTGGATAAGGCCGAACCACGTTATTATCCTGAAAACAAAGTAGCGTTGAAGCTTTTTTCATTTTTCTCCAATTCAAAATTGGAAACCCGCCATCCAGCACATTACAAGGCTTATATAGATTCATTAATTAGACTTTCTGATAAAATTGATGGTGATGTCAGCCATAAGAAAGAGGCTATTCAACTCTTGCAAAGCTTGTTTAATGGTTTTGTTGGTGTTTCAAATAATCGGACATGGGTTACACACTGTTTCTTACCTGCATCTACTAGCCTCTTATCGCGAGAAGTAGATTGGCTCCATACAGGAAAAAGTGGCGCTAAAAATAAAGATTTGGAATGGAATTTTGGAAATAATCAAAGTGAAATAACGAATTATTTTGTTCATGACCGACATAACTTTATGGCAAGAGGTGGAGAATCTATTTTTTTACAACTAGTCAATTTATTTGACAATATCAATCATGAAGATCTAAAAAATTTACAGGAAGACATTCATTATTATCACCTTAAGCCGCTCTCAAAAAACATTCAAAAAAACATTGAAAATGGCTTATCTGCTTTGTTGTTTAACGGGACTGGTTCTTTAAATTATATAGTAGATTTTGTTGATAATACTTTAAATGGATATGACATTGATTCGAGTCCTGCAACATTAGGCTGGGTTCCTACCTCAACTAGGGTTGAGGCATTATTATTTGCTATTGAAATTGAAAATTTATGTACATCTGACTTAGGAAGCATGGAAAAGTTAGATTTGCTAAAAACATTATGTTGCATGCAGGTTTTACGTACTCATTGTTTTCAAGCAAGTCGACTTGATAGTGTTGAATCATTTACAGATGGGTTTGCTGGAAATTATGTTTGGGTTGCTGCAAGTGAAGGTGCGCCTGCTAATGACTCTCTTAGAAAGATAGCACAAGAGTCATTCAGAAAAATAGATAATGTACTTTATCGTGTATTGCGCCATGAAGTACTGCCTAATCCTAAGGATTATAAAGAAGCAACTAAACATGGATATGACATATTTAAAAAACTTGCAAAAGAGATTGGCTTAGTCATTCCACGCCAAGGCCAGGGAGCGCGCTTTGTCCTGCATCAAGGCTTGTTACGCTTTTTGGTTGCGGCATTGATCCGCCCTGGTGAACGCATCCGCCTGAACCAGTTCTACCAGCGCATTTTTGCCCATTATGGCATTGCCATTGGTGGTGACCAGTTGAAAGTCGCCCTGCAATGGATCGGCAAGGAAGAAGATAGCGACACCTACGCTGTTGCTTCCAGCAGCGCGTGGGTGGAAGAAGCCCTCAAGCAAGGCGGCTTCCTGGTGGAATTGTCGGATGCCGTGTCAATGGTCATGAATCCGGGCGAAGGGCAAACCAGCTAAACCTTATGAACAGAATAGAGGAGGTTGCGTTGATTATGCATGGTTGGTTTGATTCAATGAAACCAACCTGTCATTTTCAACGGAAAAGTCATGCAAAACGCCGAGTTACAGCTTAGGTCTTTTGGCAATATTCCGCTTATGCACCAAACCGTGCTGTCGGTGCTCAACGGCTACAAGACCCCCAACAACAAAATCTCCCGCTGGCTGGATGAGGGAGTGCTGTTGCCTGTGAAACGTGGGATGTATGTGGTATCCCCCGACGTGAGCGGTAAACCGGTGGAGCGTCTGCTGGTGGCCAACCTGCTGTATGGCCCCTCCTGTGTGTCGCTGGACTACGCCTTGTGGCATTACGGGCTGATCCCGGAAACCGTGGTGGAAGTGACCTCCGTGACCACCCGCCGTAGCCAAACGCTGGAAACCGGGTTGGGGCGCTTTTCCTACCAACATTTGCCTGATGCTTTGTACCCGCTCGGTATGCAATCGGTGGCTGTGACCGGCGGTGGTTATTGCCTGCTGGCGACTCCTGCCAAAGCCTTGTGTGACCGCTTGGTGCTGACGCGCAACCTGCGGGTGCATTCGGCCAAATCCATGCAGCAGTTTTTGCTGGACGACATGCGTTTTGACGCGGATGAAGCCAGCCAAATGGATTTGGCAGTGATTGCCGCCTACCAGCAATCCGGGCACAAGCCTGAGCTGTTAAAACACCTGCATGAGGCTATCAAGCAATGGCAATGACAGTGCTGGAACAAATGCTGGGCCGCCACCCTTCGAGTCCGGTAGGGCAACAGGAGCAAACGCTCCGCGAAGTGATGCAGGAGATCACGTTGGCGGGCCTTAACCGTGCATGGTTCTTTGAGCAAGCAGCCTTTTATGGCGGCACTTGCCTGCGGATTTTTCATGGTTTGCCGCGTTTTTCGGAGGATCTGGATTTTTCGCTATTGCAGCCGAATGCAGATTTTTCCCTGCAACCGTATTTCAAAGCCGTGCTTGAAGAGTTCCATGCGCTGCTGTTCCGCCAGTGGAAAAACCGCGTCAAGGGGCGCGACTGGTTCGATTTTGAATGGTATGTACGCCATGGGGTGACGCCGAATCTGGAGCATTTCGCCAGACGTGCTTATGAAAGCGGTGCAATCCGTCAAGATGCGGTTTCCAAGGCGGAGCTACATACGCTTTTGCAGCAACGTATCCAGTCGGTCGATTTTAATGATGCCAAGCAGGATGTCGTGAAATTCATACCTGACGCCAAGGTACTGAATATCTGGTCAACAGACTACTTTCTGCAATTGACTCAGCAACTGATTGAGTCATGTTAATTTTGGAGCACAACGCATGAACCTGTTTGTTGAAGATTTAGCGGCTTACCTGATCCAGGAATGGAAGCGCATCCAGCAAACCCAAGGCGGCACAAAAGAAGCCCGCTTTGTCGTCGAAAGTCTTTCGCCGGACAACACTTTCGCATTGTTGCGCCAGTTGGAAGAACACCGTTTGCAAGTCGCACAGGAGTCGCACGTGGAATGCCATTTCAAAGTGGCCAAAGGCTTGTGGGATGCTTGGTTGAAGCACCCCGGCGAATCGCGCGAAAACCTGATCCAGAAAATGCAAAACCTAGGGGGCGTTGAGGTCATCGATGAAACCCTGCATTTGCGTTGGATTGATGAAGATGACCGCCTGACGTGGTACCGCAACCTCACCAAGCCCGCCGACAAGGACAGCTTGGTCGTGGTGTTGATTGGCCTGAACCACACCTCGGATCAGGGTGGTTTGGCGGACTTCCATCTGGTTGACGAGTCGCGTATCTGGAGCCATATGGGGCAAAGCTACCAGCCGTGGTTAATACGTTTGTCACGTAAAGTGGGGCTCATTGATCCCCCTGAGCCAGATGTTATGCGCTTTGAAAATGCCTTGCAGGAGCTATTCAGCATCAAGCCACGCCGTCTGCTCAGGCTGGCGGAATTCCTGGAAACAGAGATTATCCCCACAAACAAGTTTGTCGATAACCTGGATGAAGTATTGGCCTCCTTCTACGAGCATTTGCCATTCTGGGGGATTCCCCCGCTGCACCTGTCCACCGAACAGGTCAGGAAAACGAGGGAAACCAAAGACCTGATCAAATCAGCCGATGCGTTTATTTCCCACCAAAAGCTAAAAAGCAAAAGTGACCAGGACAAAGCCTGGAAGAAAGTCGAGAAATTGCTTCAGGAAACAGACTTTACGCCACCACAGACATTTGGCGATGTCTCCGCTTATGCAGACCCCCAAGATTATAGCGCCACGTTGGAAAGCTTTATTTTCAGCGGCGATGCCCAAGCGAGAGAGCGCCTGTTGCATACCGATGTTGTGACGCTGGTTAAGCGCTTAAAAGGCCGTGAAAAAAATAAAAAAGTTGTTCGTGAGAAAAACATCCGCCTGCGTGGCTCCAGCATGGAAGCCTTTTTGCAAGCGATTTGGGAAACTATCCTGATGTTTGCAAAGGCTAGTAAAGATGAAGGTGGGGCATGGACAGATGATGTTTCTGAAATTCATGTAGTCGCTGAACAGTTTAACCATGATTTGGAAACGGATTCTGACAATGGCATTGCTGGCATCGGTTTGGCGAAAGAGCTATTGCAAGGATGTCTCGGTGGCCTTGCAGAATTGTTGCAGCAGCTCGATCTGCATCTGCCGGTGGATGAAGAACAAGCCGCCCTTCCCTCCAGGCAATGGGAACGCCAGATCAAAGTGGTGTGCAATCTGGAGCCAGACGAGTACCGTGTCAGCCGCAAACGCCCCCATTTACGCTTCAAGGTCAGCCTTTTGAATCATGAAGGCGAGGATGGGGTTGAGTATGCCTGCCGCTATGAATGGGCATTGGAAGCAACCCATGCCGAACGGGTGCGTTTCCAATGCGCCAAGTCGATTGGGGAAAACTGGCAAGCCGAGCGCTTATCCCCGTTTATTCTGCCCGCTTTACAGCTCGGAACCGAGGAAATGACCGCGCTGTATTTTGCCGCCGATGAAGAGGAAGCCCATCGCCTTATCAATAACGCATTAGGCATGGTAAAAATCATTGACCTGATGGCGGGGTTGAAGCGGAATGACCCGCAATGCTTGGATACAACGTTAAACGAACAGGCGCAGGCTTTGTCATTAGTTTACCGTACCTGGCTGACGGCTTATGTCACGCACGGTTACTACCATGCAACCAATGTACATTACCCGCAACTTGAGAAAGCTTATACTGAGTTGGCCACCAG
Organism: Candidatus Thiothrix phosphatis; assembly: GCF_035668035.1. Lineage (NCBI taxonomy): Bacteria > Pseudomonadati > Pseudomonadota > Gammaproteobacteria > Thiotrichales > Thiotrichaceae > Thiothrix > Candidatus Thiothrix phosphatis. The sequence continues at coordinate 151,817 of NZ_JAYMYJ010000160.1, forward strand.
TGTTCTGGATAAAAGCAAGCAAGGTAGCGCTGAACTCTTGCGGCGGTTTTATAAAGCCTTTTTGTTGCTAGACCCTACAGTGCAAGCGAATGACTCCCATATACGCTCCGCAGTTGTTTTGGGAACTTCGCCCGCAGTATTGGAACTGACATGGGCGCGTGAAATTTTCTTGCGTAACCATTTTGATGAAGTCATTGCGGAATATGTCCGCGAGCAAGACATCAAAGCCCCTAAAGCCAAACAGGCTTTTGAGCGGCTGGTCAATCTGGCCACGATCCAACGTCCTGTGGCTGGGCTGGTGGTGGACGATACACTCAAGCTGTCCGCCAAGATCAAAAGCTTTAACTTGCTGCATTATTTGGGGGAGCAACCTTGCGGTGAAAAAAGCCTTGCCGTCCAAACTTTATTGCGTGAAGACGATGATAATGAAGACGGCTTGAGTGAAGTCAAACACGCTTCCGAAGACGGTAAAATCATTACCAAGGTATTGAAAGACTACCAAAGTCTCTACGCCTTTGCGGCGGATGGAGTGCGTGTTATTGCCGTGCATGTGGAGAATGTCCCGCTGATCTTGTCAGGGCTGGATCTGTTCTTGCGCCAATATCTGGAAGAAAAAACCGGTTTTAATCAACCTGCTTTTTTCTGTGAGCTAATGGTGTACTCAACCTCGTCGTCACCGATTTCTGTCGAGAAAAAACTCACCTTGTGGCGTGATGACATGGTGGAGAAGTTCCGCGAAAAAGGGCGGCGGCTGAATTTGTCAGTGGGGCATCGTTTTGCCCCCAGGCGTGAAGATATTATTGCATTGCTCAGCAAAGAAGAGCGTTTGTATGACATCGCTTTCCTGTTCCGTTTCCTTGGCGAGGACATGATCGCGGATGTGGAAGCAGCCGAACCTTTTGCCTTTGACACATCCAACGCGGAAACGTTAAGCAGGTTCCCTATTAGTGAACACCCCCGGCCAATCAAGCAAGGCGATGATTTAAAACGGCAGAGCCTATTGAGCAATCGCCGCCTATGTATTCAAACGCGGCACGCTGATTTGTCTGCCCGCCTACGCCATCCGGGAGACCCGGGCTTTGAACATTTGATGTTTGGCTCAGTCAACTATGAGCCTTGGCAAAAGACTGTGGAAGCCTTGCACCAAAAAGCCCAATGGGTGGCATGTGTTGACCCATTCATCGACAAGCGCTTGTTGGGCAGGCGTGATAATGGCAGCCAACGCAAAATCGTGGGTTTCACCTCAGGATTGGGGGCTTATGGTGAGCTGAACCTTTCCATCTCCACCGAACAAGATACGCTGGCACACTTGGCAGCATTGGTGAAAAAGCATTTAAACGCCTTGTTGCCGATCCAGAATGGGCAAACGCCAGATGAAACTGCCAGTAAAATTGTGCAAGAAGCTGAAGAAATTATCGGCCTATCATCATTGCGGGCGGTTGTTGGCAAGGGGGAAAAAATCCGCGAGGTGGTCGGCTTCGCTGCAATTCGCCGGATGTTGGCGACGCCGCAACAAGCCGTCATGACGCAACTGTTGCCGATAGACGCTTTTTCACATTGGTTTACTGGTAGTGGCACGGCCATGCGTCCGGATTTGCTCCAGCTTTCATTGACCCTGCGCGATAAAGGCACGCCACTGATTGAAGCAACCGTAATTGAATGCAAACTGGCGAAACAATCCGAGCGTCATGTGGAAAAGGCGCTTGAACAGGTACAGGAAGGCTTAAACCACTTAACCCAATTGTTTGTGCCTTTCCACCAGGATATCCAACGGCCCTCTTTCGACCGGCGTTATTGGTGGGCGCAATTGCAACGGGCATTGACTTCTCGCACGGTTGTCTCCCTTCCGGATGAGGGGTACAAGAAACTCAATTCAGCCTTGGAAAAAGTGACGGAAGGCTATTATGAAATCGCTTGGCAAAGCGCCATTTTCACATTCTGGACTGATACCCCAGACCCGGAACTGGTTTTGAAAGAGCACCCGTTACCCGCTTATGCGCTCACCCCGCCATTTTACCGGCCCGCAGGCTTTGTGTTTAACCACTGGATCATGGGATACAAGGGGTTGTTGGGGTTGTTTGATCATGCTGGCGAGAAGAATATCGTCGCCAAAGGCGAGGCGATTCGTATGTCGCCAGCCTCTGAAAGCAAACCGGAGCAGCCATTACCTCCGCTGGTGGTGGAACCAGAACAAGCGCCCATTGTTGCACCAGTTAACATGGGCATTTCCCCCATATCCGACCCTGTAGTTCCTGTAGCAGAAATGGCAGTTGGGGCAGTTACCGGGTCACAGCCTGTGCCTGCTCCCATTGAACAAATTGTTGCCCCAGCAGCAATGCCTGAGCCATCGTTTATTGAAACCGCGCCATCAGACAGGATATTGCCGAGTGTGCCGGAGAAACTGTTGATTGGCACAAATGTGGCGAATGGTGAGCCGGTCTATTGGTATTACGGACACCCAAGTTTGGCCAATCGCCATTTGTTGTTGTTCGGCTCATCTGGTTCTGGCAAGACATATGGCATCCAGTGCTTATTGGCGGAAATGGCCGCCCAACATTTGCATTCCGCGATTATTGATTACACGGATGGCTTCTTGCCAAATCAGGTGGAAAAACGGTTTGCAGAGATTACGCAACCCCAAAATCACTATGTGCGAATTGATAAGCTTCCTTTAAACCCGTTCCGGCGGCAAATGCAGGTGATTGACCCGGATATGCCTGCGATGGAGGAAAGTTCATTTGATGTGGCGTCCCGCATTACCAGTATTTTTACTTCTGTGTTCAATATGGGTGACCAGCAAGCGGCAACCTTAACCCGTGTACTGGATGCAGGCATCGGCAGTGGGCAAACATTCACATTGGATGACCTGTTGCCAATGCTGCGGGATGAAGGCACAACCGGGGAAACACTGGCAAACAAACTGGAACCTTTCGTGCGCTCCCAACCCTTCCGGAATAGTGATAACACAGCCTGGGATGGCATCTTTGGTTCTGTTGGCCAATGGGTAAATGTGCTGCAATTAAAAGGGCTTTCACGTGACACTTACCGAATTGTGACCGAGTTTGCCTTGTGGGATTTGTATGATTATGCCTGCAATACAGGCAGCAAAAACCGCCCGCTGCCCGTAGTGCTGGATGAAATCCAGAACTTGAACCATGGCAACGATTCCCCTATCGACAAGATGCTGCGGGAAGGCCGCAAGTTTGGCTTGTCGTTAATGCTTGCCACACAAACCACCAGCAATTTTGACCAAGAACAGCGTGACCGTTTGTTCCAGGCCGGGCATAAGCTGTTTTTTAAACCAGCCGATACGGAAATCAAGTCATTCGCCAAGATACTCAGCGTGACCTCGCGTAATGGTTCGGAAGCAGAGTGGGCAGAACGGCTTTCCAAGCTGGGCAAAGGGGAATGCTATTCATTGGGGCCGGTGTTGACGAGCAATGGCACGTTGCGGACGATGGCGGTGCGGGTATCGGTGACGGCACTGGAACAGCGCAATTTAGGCGGATGAGGAACAAGATACACATGGTGGAACGCAAATCCTTACCGCTGAATTTCCCGCAAACTTTCTTGCCAGAGCGGCGTTTGCTGGCAAAGCTCCTGGCATTTGCTGCTGAAGATGGGCGAGGTGAGAAGACTGCCATTGGCGAACAAACGGGCATTCCCACCGGAGAGAGCACGGGCAAAGTTGAGCCGATGATTTATTACTGCCAAGGCATGGGTTTGGTGACTGCAAATCGGGATTCAGGGGAATGGCGGCTGGGTTTGACTGCATTGGGGCGGGTGGTGTTTCAGGAAGACCGTTATCTTGGTGAACTGCATACACTTTGGTTACTGCATTTGCTGTTGTGTCGCCGCCTGGACTTGGCCTCCCCACCAACAGGCGTAGCCGATGTTTGGTTTACGTTGTTTGCAGAAAGTCATGTCCGGCTTGGTACAAACTTTAGCCAACAGGACTTCCTGAATTGCCTGATTGAACGGTATGGTGAGAAAACCTACACGAAATCACTGGCTGGCGTGGCGATCCGGACTTATCTGGAAGAAAGCTGCTTGGGGATGATCACCGCCTTACGCCAGCAAGGCAGCGGGGATGATGCTTTGTTTGGGCGTTGTTCCGCTCCATCTGATAGGAGCTATTACCCGGTCTATGCTGCTTATCTTTATCTGATTTGGGATGAGTTATTTGAGGGTGAAAATCAGATAGGGCTGGATCGATTGGCAGGGGAAAGCCGCTGTTTCGTGCTAATGGGCTGGGATAATGTGGCAATCAACCGTTGGTTGGAATGGATGGTTGACAAGGGTTTGATACAACTGGATCGGTATACGGGAACGGCAATGCTGTTGCGCTTGGGGACGACAGCGCAAGTCGTGGGCAATATCTACAGCGAACTTATTTAAACAGGTTGAACAGGGGCAGGGATATGAAAATTGGGGATTTGGTTAGTTTTCATAGCGAAAACTTTTTTGAAGGCGCAGTGCAGCTACGGTGGGTAACTGAGCGGCCGGAACAGGCGAAGCAGGCTGCCAACGCCTTTGTGTTTCATGGCCCCCGTTATCATGGCGCTGCTGATGCCGAAACAGATGGGATCGCAGGTGGCTACCGCCTTAAAGACAGCGCCAGTTTCGTGCATGAACTGCTTGGCTCCATACAGGGCGGTTTGCGTGGTGAAGAACACAACCCCTATTGGTTAGTGGTCGCAGGCTACGGTTCCGGTAAATCTCACCTTGCGTTGACCTGCTCAACCTTGCTGGCTGAACCCACTTCCGCAACTGCCCAGTCGGTCATTGCCAATATCAGCAAGGCAGATGAAGGGCTTGGCCTGAAAGTCCGGCAAGCCGTTGATGCTTTGGAGCGTCCGGCATTAGTCATCACGCTGGATGGCATGTCAGGTTTTCATCTTGGCAATGCCCTTACACAAGCAACCCTCGCCCAGTTACAACAGCATGGTGCCGACACCGGCGCTGTTCTGGCGTTATCGCCCCGTTTCCAACTCGCTGAACAGTTTGTTGAGCGTAACTATGGCTTCCGTGCCAGCCGCTTTGCGGAGCGCTTGCCGGGAATGGGCGCAGAATCCATTTGCGCCCATTTGCGCAACAATGACGAAGATGTTTACGCTGCCGTAGATGAGCTGTATAGCGAAACCAATGGGTCACATATACCCGTTGTCGGACAGGAGTCCGCCCAAGAATTGCTGAATACCTTGTGTGAAGTGTACTGCGGCCCTGAAGGCGCTTTTTCCAATGTCGTGATCATGTTCGATGAATTTGGGCGTTATCTGGAATATGCGGCGGAGAAGCCTTTGCTGGCTGGGGATGCGGCGTTGCAACAAGTTTTCCAGGGCGTGCAAGACAACAGCAACAAGATTCGCTTTGTTGGTTTTATCCAATATGAACTGAAAGCCTACCTGAAACGTTTTGGCAGTGCTGATTTGCGGCAATTGCAGCGTTATATCACCCGGTTTGATTCAGCCCAGAAATGGTATCTCTCCACCAACCTGGAAACCTTGTTCGCGCACATGATCGGCAAGAAACAGGCGGCGTTGGATGGGGTCTGGCAGGATACGTCCGCTCAACGCAATAATGAGGCGGCCAGGCAGTTAATGAATCATGCCTTGCCCGGCTATGGGCGCTTTCCCGTCTGGACAGACCCGGAAAAATTCTCCCGCGTGATTGCGCAAGGCTGCTGGCCTTTGCACCCATTGGCAACGTGGTTCCTGACCCGTCAACGGGATGTTGTGCAGTCCCGTTCGGCGTTGACCTTCATTAAGGAAATGGTTGAGCGCATTGCGCCTGAAGAGGTTGTGACAGCCGGGCGCTTGCGGCAAGTCAGCGCTGCTGAGTTGGTGCTGCAAAGCATGTTGCCGGAAATGATTGCCGCAGAGCGTGAAACCGGCGGCGTAGTGGCGGAAACCCTGCAATTGCTGCTGGAAAAGTTCCAGGCACACCTGACGGCTGACCAGCGTTTGGCATTGGCGGGCGTGGCCATTCTGGAAAGGATGCGGGTTGGCAGGCTGGATCAGGAGCATATGAACCGATTGTTGGCCGAGACGTGTGCGCTCCCATTGCAACAGCTTGACCGTGCCTTGGCTGGCTTAAGCCAGGAATTGGGGGTCATCGAATGGAACCGCGATCTGGGGCAATACGAGCTGATTGCGGATGCTTCGACACGCGGGCAATTCCAGCAATGGTTACGGCAACAGCAGGCCAAGCTCAATGGTGATGTTATCCGCGACTTGTTCATGCGGCGGGGTGCATTGGACATGGGTCTGGAAACGCTCCTTTCTGTTCCCGATTTTGCACAACACAAACAAATTTCCACACCCGACTGGCACTTTAAGCCACACCTTGCCCACAGCCAGAATATAGGGAAAGTCGTGGCAGGCGCTTTCCAAGACTGGAAAAAAGCATCCCTGCCAACAGACCCGAAAGGCAATGTCATTTATCTGTACATTCAGCCTAACGAAGATGTCAGTGTGCTGGATGCCAAGGTACATGCCGTCCTGCAAAAGGAGCTGAATAACGCCACCGCCAGTAATGCTCCGGTTTGGGTCATCGGCTTGAATGATGCTTCGGCCAGTCTGGCGGAGCATATCGGGCGGCTCTATTTGTTTGATGAAAAAATTACTGAAGTGGACAGGGAACGCTTCCGCCGTTTTGTCCCTGAAGAAAAAGACCGTAGCGAACGGGCGCTTAAAGAACTTGTCCAGGATGTCATCAAGCAGCGTTTGTTCTGGATGGCAGGATTTTCCAGTATTCCCGCAGGCCGTTTAAAGCATGTGGGTGAAGCGGTATTTGAGGCAGTCTACCCGCAAACAGTACCGTTCCCTTTCGATGGATTTGCGAGTTCAGTCGGTGCAGGAGCTGCGGATTGCGCCCAACTGACCCGCAGCCTGGTTTCCCGGCAGGTGAATGGGGCGTGGATACAGGCGCAGCCCAAACGGATGCAAAACCGGGTAATGACGCTGCTTGCCCAAAGTTGGGGGAGCTTGCGGACATCCGGCCAACTGGCGGAACCCACAACCCCGCAGGCCAAGGTGGCATACGAGCATTTGCTGAAGCTCCATCAGGGCAATCCCGGACAAACATTATTGCAGTCATACCAAATGTTGCTTGCCCCACCCTATGGCATGAATGCTGCTTCTGCCGGTTTGTTGCTCGGTTTGCTTCTGGGGTTGGAAACACCACCACGCAGGATTGAATACGACCATCAGATGGTGGCGGCGGGGGATTGGTTGACGGATGCGTTTCCTGCCCAAAAAGGCAGGCACTTCCTTGACCAAGCGACGCTCGGAAAAAGCGCAGTTCGTTTCCTGTCTGCGGATGCGGCAGGCCGGTGGCGTCAATTGTTGAACCAATGGGAAGCAGAGCAGCAATATGAGGCTATCATTCATCTTACTGATGAGGTTGAGAAAACCCGTAAGATTGAACCTCTGCCAGAATCCATGGAAGGGCTTTACCGTGTCCTGCTCGATCGGGCAAACAAGGTGCAGGAACAAATACATGATGCACAGAAAAAGCTGGATCTTTGGGAACGGGACATTGAACACGCTGAACGCCAGGATAATGTGGGGCACTTGCTAAAGGTTGGCTCCCTGTTGCTAAGGCAACAGGCTGTTTTTGCGGAACAAGATTGTTGGCCAGCCCAAATGCATGAGGACAATCAAAAGCTGCTGGCTTTAGTGAAAGAATTTGTTGCCCAACGGATTGCCGCTTGGATTCCCCGACAAGGCTGCAACAGCATTGTGCAGGTCAGTGAATACAATCAACGCATGGAAAAAGCGGTGGCCAGCCTTAAAAATTTGGGTTTTACAACCGAATCCCAAAAACTCGAAAATTTGTCACGGGAGAGTGTTGCCCAAATCGAAGAACGGGAAAAACATCGGGTTATCCTTGATCGGAGCAATGATTATCCTCTCCAACCAGAACCAACCGACTCAACGCCAGTACGCACCCTACGTGATGAAATAGCGACGGGTGATGCCTTGGTTGAAGGCATCCGCCAAACCTATCCCGTGCTGAAACAGGATGAAATCAATTCGCGGGTGACAGCAATCCAACAACGCCAAGTTCGGCTGCGGGAGGCAGTACGCCGACACACAGAAGCATTGGGGAAAATTTTTACACAATCCATCGCCACTCAGGCTGAACTGGAAGAAACACTGGTGCGGGTAAAGCGTTTGCAGAACATCTTTGTGGGAACACCGGACGCACAGGAAGTGCAAGACCTGAACGCGCAACTGGAACGTGTCCGCGCCGATGTGTCTGCCTGGGAATGCCAGGATGTTGGTGTTGAACGCTTGGAAGAATTGTTGCAACACCAGGTTCAAGGGCAATTGGCAGAATTCAATAATTATCTGCAAGAACAAGAAATCGACCCTGCCTGGGAAATGTCGGTGCTGTATCTGGCTCTTGCCGCCGAACGCATGGAGGCTGCGCGCAAACGTTCAGCAGATTGGCTTGCCCCCCGGTTAGAATTGCGATCACAAGTTTCCGGTCTGGATAGAAACCGTTGTGCCAACCTTGAAAGGGAGCTTCAGGCCGCACCTGGTTATTTGGCGCAAAAGGATCAGGAAAAAGTCACGGAGATACTCCACTTAGTCAGCCAGCGCCGCAAGGAACTTGAAGAGGACACGTGCAGCAAACAAGTGAAGGCTTGGCTTGCAGAGTTCCTGGCATTGCAAAACCTTACGGCTTTGTCCCAGCCTGAAACTGAGCGATGGTTAAAGTCATTGCGAAATCCACCGCAGGACGCCAAACCCGATGAGCTATCAGTATTGCAGCCTCTTGAAACACAGTTGACCGCTCATCTTGATCAAATGAGTATGGATGAAATTATTGCACGTATTGAGCGACTGCCTGTGAAAGCCCAGCGTAAATTAGCCCTGCTACTTTCGCAGCGCCTGATGGAACAGCAGGATGCCTGATGCCGAAGATACAGGCAGTGAATTGATAGGTAAGCGGGTTGGCTTCAATGTCTATTGGCATTATTTACTGACTACTTTACAGCCCCTTGTTGTTCAGCATCGAATTGCGGAAGCGGCGGCGCTTGCCGGTGTCAAAGCCGGAAAAGACTTTAATATCATCAAATTTGCCCAAACTGAGAATTCGGTGTCGCTATTATATTACCCGGATTTTTTTGATGACCCGTTTCCAGCGCTTAGTCTCGCCTGGACAGTCGATTTGGCAGCGCAGTCAGTAAAAGGACGTAGTTATGCTGGGTCTGGCAATCCTCCTATTTTGCATCGTAAGGAATTGTTCCTTCCAGCCACTCACCCTCGCGTTCCAGAATATCAAGCCTTAACCGAAATGGCTGAACGGCTTGGATTATTTGCAAATCCCCGTGGCATCGGTTTTCGGTTGGCCTGGAATGCGCTCATTCATGAACATGGTTATGAACTGGATGGTCATCAGCTCATACCCTCTGATAAGGCACAACGAAGCGTTGACCGCCACCGCACCGCCTTGACCCGCTACGCCCTCTCCAAACCCATGCAATTACTGGCAAAGCATGACTTTCTGGAAGGCAAACACACCCTCTTTGACTACGGCTGTGGCAAAGGCAGCGATGTGGAAATTCTGCAAAAGAACGCCATCACCGCCCACGGCTGGGACCCGCATTTCTGCCCCGACAACCCCAAACACAGCGCCGATATAGTCAACCTCGGCTTCGTCATCAACGTGATCGAAGACAAAACCGAACGCATGGAAGCCGTTCTGGGCGCATACCAACTCTGCACCCAATTCCTCTGCGCGGCGGTCATGCTCGGTGAACAATCCCCCGAACGTGGGCGTTTGTTCCGCGACGGCGTGCTCACCAGCCGCAACACCTTCCAACGCTATTACTCACAGGAAGAATTCCGCGAATACCTGCGCCATGTGCTGGACGAAGACCCGGTAGCCGTCGGCCCCGGCGTGTTTTTCGTGTTCAAGGACAAGGATGCAGAACAGGCATTTCTGGAACGCCGCTACCGTAACCGCGCCACCGCCAACCGCCTGATCAGCCAGCTACCCAAAGTACCCAGAGCACCAAAAGCTGGCAGAGTCACCAAGGCGGACAAGGAACGCGCTTTCTACGGACAGCACGCCGAGTTGTTGGAAGCCCTGTGGCTACACTGGCTGGAACTGGGCAGACCGCCGCAGGAGGATGAATTCTCCGACGTTGCAGCAATTACAGAACTGTTCGGCACTTGGCGACGCGCCCTGAGTTTCTTGCAACGCCACCATGGCGACGCCATCCTGAAACAAGCATTCGACAGCCGCCGTGAAGACTTGATGGTTTACTTCGCCATGCGCCGTTTTGACCAGCAACGCATCTACAGCCATTTGCCGGAAAGCCTCAAGCGAGACGTGAAAGCCTTCTTCCAGAATTACAAACACGCCCTGGATGAAGGCGAACGCCTGTTGTTCTCGGCTGGCAATCCTGCCCTGATCCGCGACCTATGTCAGCAGACCGCCGCGCAAGGCTATGGCTATTTGGATGAAGAAGGTTCCCTGACCTTCCACACCTCGCAGGTTGCGTCATTGCCTCCCATGCTCCGTGTCTACATCGGCTGCGCGACCTTCATCTTCGGTGATGTGACCTCGGCGGATTTGCTAAAAATCCATGCTGAATCCGGCAAATTGTCGCTGATGAAATACGACGAATTTGAGGAGTCGCCACTGCCGCGCCTGTTGGAACGCATCAAAATCAGCCTGGTCAACCAGCGTTTTGAGTATTACAAATACGGTGAAACCTACACGCCGACTTATCTGTACCTGAAAGCACGCTTCCTCACCCCGGATTACCCGCATTACGCCGAGCAGGTAGCGTTTGACCAGGCGCTGACCGCCATTCCGGAGCTGGATCTGGAGGGCTATGGCATGCCGCCTGAAGCATTCGACGCCACCCTACAACGCCTGCGGTTGGAGATCGCCGGTTT
>NZ_JAYMYJ010000161.1:0-5388 GCF_035668035.1 Candidatus Thiothrix phosphatis
TACCTGTGTTTTTCCCTGCTGATGCTGTTTGTGGGCGGGGCGATGGCGTTGGTGATCCGTGCGGAATTGTTTCAGCCCGGCCTGCAATTGGTGGACCCGGTCTTTTTCAACCAAATGACCACGCTGCATGCCTTGACCATGATCTTTCTGGTGGTGATGCCTGCGTTCGTGGGCATGGCCAACTGGATGGTGCCATTAATGATCGGCGCGCCGGATATGGCCTTGCCGCGCATGAACAACTGGAGCTTCTGGATTTTGCCGTTCGCCGCCGCGCTGTTGCTTTCCACCTTGTTCGTGAAAGGCGGTGCGCCCGCAGGCGGCTGGACCATGTATCCGCCGCTGGTGCTGCAAACGGGGGAATCCCTGCCGTTGCTGATTTTTTCCATTCATCTGCTGGGAATTTCTTCCATCATGGGGGCGATCAATATTATCGCCACCATCATGAACCTGCGTGCGCCCGGCATGACGTACATGAAAATGCCGCTGTTCGTGTGGACGTGGTTCATTACCGCTTACCTGCTGATCGCCGCCATGCCGGTGCTGGCCGGGGCAATCACCATGCTGTTGGCCGACAAGTATTTTGGCACCAGTTTTTTTAATGCGGGCGGTGGCGGCGACCCGGTGATGTTCCAGCATCTGTTCTGGTTTTTTGGCCATCCGGAAGTGTACATCCTGATTTTGCCAGCGTTTGGCATCATGTCGCAGATCATTCCAACCTTCGCCCGCAAGCCGTTGTTTGGCTATGCCTCCATGGTGTATGCGACCGCTTCGATCGCCTGCCTGTCCTTCATTGTGTGGGCGCACCACATGTTCACGGTGGGGTTGCCGGTGCGGGCGGAATTGTTCTTCATGTTTTCGACCATGCTGATTGCGGTGCCGACCGGGGTCAAGGTGTTCAACTGGGTCGCCACTATGTGGCGCGGTTCGCTGACGTTTGAGACGCCAATGCTGTTCGCCATTGGTTTTGTGGTGCTGTTCACCATCGGCGGCTTTTCCGGGCTGATGTTGGCGATCACACCAGCGGATTTCCAGTATCAGGACACGTATTTCGTGGTGGCGCATTTCCATTATGTGCTGGTGCCCGGCGCGGTGTTTTCGCTGATCGCCGCCACCTATTTCTGGCTGCCTAAGTGGACTGGGCACAGGTATAACGAAACGCTGGGGAAACTGCATTTCTGGCTGTCCATTGTGTTTGTCAACGTGACGTTTTTCCCGCAGCATTTTTTGGGGCTGGCGGGGATGCCACGGCGGATTCCGGATTACGCCGTGCAGTTCGCGGATTTCAACATGGTGTCCTCCATCGGGGCTTTCGGCTTTGGCCTCAGCCAGTTGCTGTTCCTCTACATTGTGGCGCAGACCATTCGCGGCGGGGCCAAGGCTGGCGATCAGGTGTGGGAAGGCGCGCAGGGCCTGGAGTGGACGTTGAGTTCCCCGCCCCCTTACCACTCTTTTGCGGTGCAACCAACCATCAGGTGAGGGGAGAGGCATGAAACAGGATGGCGACAGGGGGGAGCTTGACATGCAACCGCAGGGGAAGGTGTCCCGCCGTTCGTTGTTGAAATTGTCCGCCATTCCGGTGCTGATGTTCGGGTTCGGTTTCCTACTGGTTCCGTTTTACAGCGTGTTTTGCCGGGTGACGGGGCTGAATGGCAAAACCGGCAATATTTCCGCAGCGGCTGCCAACCTGTTGCAGGAGGACACTTCCCGGTTGGTCAAAATCCAGTTTGTCGCCAGTGTCAACCAGAACGGGCCGTGGGATTTTCATCCGGTGCAGACTTCCATGCTGGTGCATCCGGGCAAGCCTTACTCCACGCGCTATTACGCCCGCAACCGGCTGGAACAAGCGATGGTCAGCCAGTCAGTTCCCAGCATTGCGCCGATCCAGGCGACCCAGTATTTCAAGAAGGCCGAGTGTTTCTGCTTTACCCAACAGGCTTTTCGGGCCGGGGAGGCGCGGGAAATGCCGGTGACGTTTGTGGTCAACCCTGAGCTGCACAGGGATGTCGACACCATTATCCTTTCCTATACCCTGTTCAGCGTCAGCCGGGGTGCGTGAACAGGCTCCCAGTGAGGTGCTCCATGGCCAATGATATCGAACACAGCCATTATTACGTTCCTGAACGGACTTGGTGGCCCATCATGGGGTCGGTTGGCTTGACGGCGCTGGTGGCGGGCTTTTCCTATACCCTGAATGGCGGCGATGGCAAATGGGTAATGCTGGTGGGCGCGTTGGCGCTGGCCGCCATGTTGGTTGGCTGGTTTGGGCAGGTGATCCACGAAAGCGAAAGCCGGGCTTACAGCGGTTGGGAAGACAGGACGTTCCGCCTGGGCATGAGTTGGTTCATTTTTTCCGAAGTCATGTTTTTCGGCGCTTTTTTCGGTGCGCTGTTTTATGCGCGGGTGCTGGCGGTGCCCTGGCTGGGTGGTCTGGGGGAAGGTGCCCAAACCCATCAATGGTTGTGGGATTCTTTCCAAGCTGTATGGCCCACCAACGGGCCGCAAAAACTGGGCGGCACATTTGAGCCGGTGCCCGCTTGGGGGTTGCCAGCGCTGAACACCCTTATCCTGCTGAGTTCCGCTGGAGCGGTCACTTGGGCGCATCACGCCCTCAAACGAGGCAATCGTCGCAACCTCATCCTCGGTTTGTCCTGCACTGTTCTGTTGGGGTTCCTGTTTGTCATATTGCAGGGGAAGGAATACCTGCATGCCCATACGGAACTGAACCTTAGCTTGGGTTCGGGAATTTACGGCTCAACCTTTTTTATGCTGACTGGGTTCCATGGCCTGCATGTGACGCTGGGGGCCGTTATGTTGAGTGTGATCCTGCTGCGCGCCCTGCGCGGACATTTTACCCCAGAACACCATTTCGCGTTTGAAGCGGCGGCTTGGTATTGGCATTTCGTGGATGTGGTGTGGCTGTTCCTGTTTATTTTTGTTTATTGGTTATAATAATGAAAAATTGTGGGGCGGAATCGCTGATAATGATGCAGCCCTGTCACAGGCGCACGTCGCAAAAGGGTGGCGATTTTTACAAACGGCTAGGAATTGGCGATTAACTCTTCAGATAAATTGGAAAGCTGCAAACGGTAGCCTTTTCCCCGGACAGTGTAAATACAAACTGGAGCGGAAGGGTCTGCTTCAATCTTTTTTCTCAATTTATTGATATGTATATCGATGCTGCGGTCAAGAGGATTATAGTTGCTGCCCCTGGTCTGCTCCATGATTTCATCACGGCTGACGGCTGACCCCTCATTAATGTATAATAATTTAAGGATGCTGGCTTCCACCGCCGTGAGTTTAACTTTTCGCTCTTCTTGCATCAGCGTGCCGGTATGGGTGTCGAATTGCCAACATCCCATAGGGACAAACCGGCTGTCGTTTTTTGATTGGAGGCTGCTTCCCAAAATGTTTTCAATTCGGATAAGCAGCTCCTTGAATTGGAAAGGCTTTAATAAATAATCACGCGCCCCAATTTCCAATCCGGCCAAGCGTTCATGCTCATTGCCTCTCACGGAAGCCATAATAACCGGAATTTGCGGGTGATAATGTTGCAGCCACTTTAGCCAGTAATAGCCATCCCGGTTTGGCAATTCCACATCCAAAATTATCAAATCAATGCGTTTTGTTTGGAGTATGGAAGGCAGAAGGCCGCCATCTGTCAGGCAATCCGCCATATAGCCCGTACTAGCTAAAGACCGCAAAAGAAAGTTTTGCAAAATAACATCATCATCTACGATAAGCAGCTTTTTGATCGCATGTTTTTGTAACATGGGCACATAACTTCTTTATTTTAACCGAGAGGGTGAAGTAAACCTGCATATACAATATGCAAAAGTAGAAAACCTCCTTCTCAATCTACCAAAATAAGCGAACACTCACGCTATAACACTTAACACCTCAACTGCGCTACGGCCATACTACTATATATTTTGTTTTATGTGTATTAAAAATTGCACAATCTTTAATAATTATAGATGTTATCATCATAAATATTTTAATTCATAAGCTCTTCCTAAAAATCTTGACTTTTCTGTATTTAAGGTAAATTTGTCCTCAAAAGCTGTATTCTTTGTAAGAATGCCGTATAAGATGGCCATCGCCCAACAAGGTGTCTTTAATCAGTTTGGCGATTTTCAGCAGCAAAGCAGGTTCGGAATTCAGGTAACTTAAGGTTTTGGCCCCTGCAACCGGCATTGCGACGCTCTGCCAAGAAAAGTTGCCAATGCCTTCCCAATTTGGGGGTGGGTTCAGTAAGACAACCTGCCGCACCGGGAATGTCGTCGCCAAATGCAAGGCAGCCTGTGCGCTACAATCTGACGCCACAATGCTTAATGGCTGGGAATCAAAACAGGCGTCAATAATATCGGTCGCTTGCGTCACTTGGGTTTGCCAATGCAGGCCGCTATGGGCAGGCATATTGGTGCTGCCGCCGAATCCGCTAAAATCAAACGCGCAGGAAGAAATGGCGTGTTTTTTCAGTAATAACTGCCGTAGCAGCAAAAAGCCGCTCCGTCCTTCCGCAGTGTCGCCATGCAAACATAATAATTCCGGTGGCAGGCTTATATCATCACTGATAATGTCGCCATGCAGGTAGTTGCCATCGAATTCAATAAAAAATGGTTCCACCTTCCGGTGGAAAGTATTTAGCTCGTCCAAAATATCACCCCGTTTTCATTATGACCCAGTATAGGCAGCGTTGGCTGGCGTGATGCTGCTGTTACTGCGTCATGATCCAGTGCTGGTTGTCGCCGATGTGTCCAGCTTGCCTTTAGCGAATGTTTTCCCCTCCTCCAATTGCTGTTTGAAAAACATTTGCCAATGCTTGCTGTCAAAATTCTGCAAAGTCCCACCCGCTTCAAAATGGCGGATAAAAACCTGTCCTGTCGCATAAATGGTGGCGCCAGCCAGCACCGTCATGCTGATGCCGCCGCCGATAGTCCCGATTCCCGGAATCAGTTTGGCGAAGCTGCTCAACCCCAAAACCGTTAATACGGGCAGGGAGCCGCTTGCCAGCGCCGACACCATACCCCGTCCGCGCTGTTCATCAAACGCCACCTGATAGTGTTTGCAAAGTGTGCGCAGCAAATTAAGCTGGACGCCGCTCAATGCGGCAATGTCGAACAATGGGGCGGGCAACAGCCCTAGCGCCATGCCTGCAACCATATGTGTTTTGATGACGTTTTGGGCGGAAACATGCTTGCCTTGTAAGGAGGCGGCTGCCAGTTTGATTTCCACTTCCTGCAATCTGAAGGTCAGGTCATCAATCAATTGGGCTTGTTCGCTGGCGTTGGTCATGCTCACATTCTGTTGTTTGAGCCTGTTGGTCAGGTCATTAATAGACATTATTCCAAAATCTCGCCCTTGTCCCTAGTCAACAAATCATGTAAA
>NZ_JAYMYJ010000162.1:0-5384 GCF_035668035.1 Candidatus Thiothrix phosphatis
AGTTATCGTGGGTGAGGGCTGGCGTGGCCGATCTTGTTAATTCTTTTTCCAACGTTACGACTCTAGGGCTATTGTTTGCTTATGCGATGGTCGCTGTGCTTGTTGGTTGGATGTTGCTGAGGCAGCGCCGTTCTCAAGGGCAGTTACACCTTGCACAACAAAACATGCTGGTTTCCGCCTTGGCTGATGTGCAGGAGGCGGCTGTCCTGGTGGATGCAGGTGGGATTGTGGATTTCATTAATCCGGCGGCGGAAAAGATGTTGAAATACAAAGTCCGCAGTGCTCGTGGTAAACATGCGGGCGAACTTTTTACCCTACTTGACCCCTTGACCCATAACCCTATCGCTTGGCTGGACAAGGCTAGGCAGAATGACCGTCCTTTGTTGCGCCATGCGTTGATGAATGCCGCTGGGTTTAGTGAAGTCCAGGTCACCTATACAGTGCAGCCTATTCTCTATGAGGATGCGGATCGGCCCTGCTACATGTTATTGCTACGGGATCAGACCGAATTGTATGCGATGCAGGTAAGGCTTGATCATGTGGAAATGCATGACCAGCAGACCATGCTGTTGAACCGGAAAAGTTTCGAACTGCGTCTGAAAGTGGCCATTGACCAAGTGCGGCAACATGGCGTCAAGCATTCGTTTTGCCTGATTTCCATGGATCAGTTCAAACTGGTGAATGACTCCATGGGGCATAATGCAGGCGATGTGCTGATTGAACGCATTGCGCGGATGCTGAAGAGTGAAATTGATGCTAGGAGGGATATTCTGGCGCGTCTTGGCGGTGATGAGTTTGGCATCCTGTTCCAGGAAATTGAGCCTGCGGTCGCCGTGCGCGCGGCAGAGCAGATTCGCATCAAACTGGAACAGTATGAATTTGAATGGAATAAAAAACGTCAGCGGGTTACGGCCAGTGTTGCTTTTGTGCCTCTTTACAAAGGGTTAGGGACACCAAACCGGATATTGTCGGTGGCCGACGCCGCCTGCCGGGTCGCTAAAACTAAAGGCGGCAACCGAATTCACATTTACAAGCCGAATGATCAGGAAATCCTCAAGCAGCATGGCAACATGATTTGGCTGGGCAGGTTGAAGAAGGCGTTTGATGCAGGTAATTTTCGTCTGGTGGCGCAGCCTATCCATCCCTTGTCGCCGGTGGAGTTCAAAAAGCCGTTCAGCCATTATGAGGTGCTGATCCGCTTATATGATGAAAACAACCAGCCTGTTCCGCCGGATGAGTTTATTCCAGCGGCGGAGTCCTATTCCATGATGCCGCGTCTTGACCGTTGGGTGGTGAGCAAGTTGTTGCGCACCTTGGTCGACATTACCCAGACAACTCCGCTGCCTGTTTTTGCGGTAAATTTGTCGGGGCAAAGCCTGGATGAACCTGCATTTCTGCAATTTGTGCTGGATGAGATCAAGGCGGCGGGTGTCAGCCCGGGCATGCTGTGTTTCGAGATAACAGAGCGGGTCGCCATCCATAACCTTGACTTGGCGCAACATTTTATTGAAACCCTGAAGGGGCTTGGGTGCAGCTTTTCACTGGATGATTTTGGTACGGGCGTCAGTTCTTTCGGTTATCTGAAGTCTTTGTCCGTGGATTATTTGAAAATTGACGGCAGTTTCATTAAAGACATCGCCAACGATGATGTTGCCCACGCCATGGTGCGTTCGGTCAACCAGGTTGGGCATCTGATGGGCGTGAAAGTCATTGCGGAGTATGTTGAGAACGAGCGGGTTATCCAGATTCTGCGCGAGATTGGTGTAGACTACGGCCAGGGTTACGGCATTTCCAAGCCCATCCCGATTGATGAAATTATCCGTCATCACATAGTTTAAGGATGCAATACATACGGTGAAAATTCATATTCTGGGTATCTGCGGAACCTTCATGGGCGGTGTTGCCCTGTTGGCGCGTGCAACAGGCCATCAGGTCACAGGTTCCGACGCCAACGTCTATCCCCCTATGAGCACGATGCTGGCGGAGCAGGGTGTGGAAATCATGCAAGGCTATCAGCCGCAGGATTTGCCTGTGGATGCTGACGCCATGGTGGTTGGCAATGTCATGCGGCGAGGCCTGCCGGTGGTTGAACACATGCTTGACCGCCAACTGCCGTATATCTCCGGCCCGCAGTGGCTGTACGAAAATGTCCTGCGCGAACGCTGGGTGTTGGCAGTGGCGGGGACGCATGGCAAAACCACCACCGCCAGCATGTTGGCCTGGATTCTGGAATACGCGGGCTTGCAGCCGGGTTTCCTGATTGGCGGCGTGCCGGAAAATTTCGGTGTTTCCGCCCGGCTGGGCGCTTCGCCGTTTTTCGTGGTGGAAGCGGATGAATACGACACCGCCTTCTTCGACAAGCGCTCCAAGTTTGTGCATTACCACCCGCGCACGGTCATCCTCAACAACCTGGAGTACGACCATGCTGACATTTTTGCGGATGTCCAGGCGATCAAGATTCAATTTCATCACCTGATGCGCACCGTGCCGGGCAGTGGTTTGGCGATTGTCAACGCCCAGGACGCCAATCTGAAAGAGACCCTGGCGATGGGTTGCTGGACGCCGGTTGAAACCTTCGCCGAGGGTGATTGGCGGGCTGAATACCTACAGGCGGATGGCGGCGAGTTCCGCGTATTTTGCAAGGGGGAAGCGCAGGGCGTCGTGCATTGGGGGTTGCTGGGGGAACACAACGTCAACAATGCGTTGGCGGCGATCGCCGCCGCCCGCCACGCAGGTGTCCCTGCCGTCCATGCGATTGCGGCATTGGCGGAGTTCCAGGGGGTGAAGCGGCGGATGCAGGTGCGCGGGCAAGTGCGTGGCGTGACTGTCTATGATGACTTCGCCCATCATCCGACCGCGATTGCGACGACACTTGCCGGGTTGCGGGCCAAGGTTGGGGATGCGCGTATTCTTGCCCTGCTGGAGCCGAGATCCAACACTATGCGGCTAGGTGCGCATAAGACGGCGTTGGCAGCTTCTTTGCAAGCGGCGGATCATGTTTTCCTGTATCAACCGCCGGGGCTGGACTGGAGTCTGGCGGATGTGGTGACGGAAATCGGCGGCAAAGGCCAATGGCTACAGGACATTGATGGGCTTGTGGACGCTGTGGCGCAACTGGCCCAGCCTGGAGACCATGTATTAATTATGAGTAATGGTGGTTTCGGCGGTATCCATGACAAGCTGTTGGCCAAACTTTCAGGTTAAGGATTTGTTCGATTGAAAACCGTTACCCTGATCATGACGGGAGCTTCCGGCGCGCAATATGGTTTGCGGTTGCTGGAATGCTTGTTGCAGGCAGGGTGCCGGGTCTATTTGCTGCTGTCGCGTCCGGCGCAGGTGGTGGTCAACCTGGAAACTGATCACCGCCTGCCGGGGCGCGCCAGCGAGATAGAAGCTTATTTCAGCACTTTGCACCATGCGCAACCTGGACAATTGCAGGTGTTTGAGCGTGAGCAATGGATGGCGCCAATCGCCAGCGGCAGCGCAACGGCCGATGCGACCGTGGTTTGCCCTTGTTCGGTTGGCACGCTTTCCGCCATTGCCTGCGGCAGCAGCCGCACCCTGATTGAGCGGGCGGTGGATGTTGCCCTGAAAGAGCGTAAGCGGCTGATTCTGGTTGTGCGTGAAACGCCATTTTCCGAGATCCATCTGGAAAATATGCTGAAACTGGCGCGGATGGGGGCTATCATCATGCCCGCCAATCCGGGCTTTTATAACCGCCCGGTAGCCGTGCAGGAATTGGTTGATTTCATGGTGGCGCGGGTATTGGATCATCTGGACGTTCCACAGACGCTGACGCCGCGTTGGGGTTTGCCCCCGCAGGAATGACAGGATTTTTGAACTGATTATGACAGGAGCAACACCATGGCGACCATGGAAATGACTGCACAGGATTTTGAAGAAACCATCACCAGCAATGACATTGTGATCATTGATTTTTGGGCTCCCTGGTGTGGCCCATGCCGTTCTTTCGCACCCATTTTTGAGACGGTTTCCGACAACCATCAGGACATCGTGTTCGCCAAGGTGAATACCGAAGAAGAGCAGGAACTGGCAGGCCACTTTCAGATCCGTTCCATCCCAACCCTGATGATTTTCCGTGAGCAAGTCATCCTGTTTGCGGAAGCAGGCATGTTGAGCGAACCGCAACTGGAGCAGGTGATCGCCAAAGTGCGCGAGTTGGATATGGCCAAAGTGCATGCTGATATCGCTGCCCAAGAAAGCGCGCAACAGGAATAAGCGTCAAGGCGGAGACGCAAACTTGTGCGTTTCCGCTTTTACTTTTGGCGATTAGTCTTAAATTCCCCATAGGGCGAAAAAGCTGATAAACCCAATCGCCAGAATGCCGTAAAACTCCAGCACCCGTCCGCGCCCAATGGCTTGCAGCGATGCGCGGCTATTGGGGGATGAGTCCGTCAGCCGTCCATTTTCCAGATCATCCAGTAATAGGTGCAACAGGTAGCTGCTGCTGGACGCCAGGAATGAAGGCAAGGCCGCAGTTGGGCCAGCAGTCAAATACGCCACCCATGCGACGCCCAATGATAGGCATACCGCCGCCAACGCCGAATGGGTATGCCCACCACGTTTCATAATTTGGTGCGGCAATTCCCAAAAACGGGACACCATGAATAATGCTATCGGAACTGCCAGCAATAAATCCGTTGGCCGGTAAAGAAACTGGATGACAGGGACAATAACCGCCGCCACCCGACTGAGCCATTTTACGGTTTTAAAGCCGCTGGAGTCAGCGTCGTCAATGTCAGGCAGCAAGCCGCCGACATAGCCGCTGAGTGCGATGACGGCGAGTATTTCCCAGCCTAATTGTGGTGCGAAAGTTGTCGTAATGGTTGCAGCCCCAATTCCTGCCGCCATTGACGCCAGATGATATGAACTGTACTCCGCCATGATGTTTTGCCCCTGTTGCCAATGCCAAGATTTTGCAATTTGCCCCACTGCCTTAATCTGTCCCCACAGATAACGCATTCCTTATAGTTAGAAAGATCAGGCCGAATAAGTTCGACCCCTTTCTCCCCTTTTTTACCCATTCACCAGCGGGGTATGGTGATGGTGCTCTCTACCAAAACCATTTAAATTCTGTATTAATCGCGGTTAAAAAAGTGAGGGAGTCGAAGCTCCCTCGTTCGGGCTTTTGCGTCGATTTAATAGAATTTATTTTTTATAATGACGTGGCTAAGTTTATAACAGACAAGCTGAATGAAGGATAAATGGGTAGTGGGTCAAACCTGAGAATTGGCATGAATGTCCACCCCAAACTCGACCCTGTTGATCAGCAAGCCAATGACCGTATCATGCAGGAGTTCTGATTTTGGGCGACTTTCCTCAAAGAACTTCCCCGAAAGAAGGCCGGATGAGGATGCCCCATT
>NZ_JAYMYJ010000163.1:0-5258 GCF_035668035.1 Candidatus Thiothrix phosphatis
ACATGTACCGGCTGGCCTGCAAAGACCCGAAGATCGAAGCCTCGTGCCGCAAGCCCAGTTGCGTTTACCCCGGCATCTGCCAGAACCTCAACACTGACCATGCCGCGCTGAAATCGCTGTACCGCGCCGCCCGCACCTTGCCCGGCATCAAGAAAGTGCTGATCGGTTCCGGCCTGCGCTACGACCTGGCGGTGGAAGACCCCGAATACATCAAGGAACTGGTCACGCACCACGTCGGCGGCTACCTGAAGATTGCCCCGGAACACACCGAAGACGGCCCGTTGTCGAAGATGCTCAAACCCGGCATCGGCACTTACGACCGATTCAAGGCCATGTTCGAGAAATACAGCAAGGAGGCAGGCAAGGAACAATACCTGATCCCCTATTTCATCGCCGCACACCCCGGCACCTCCGACGAAGACATGCTCAACCTCGCGCTGTGGCTGAAGAAGAATGGTTTTCGCGCCGATCAGGTGCAGGCGTTCTACCCCTCACCGATGGCCTCCGCCACCACCATGTACTACAGCGAAAAGAACCCACTGCATCAGGTCACGTACAAAAGCGAAAAGGTGCAAACCGCCAAGTCACCGGAACAGCGCAAGCTGCACAAGGCGTTCCTGCGCTGGCACGACCCGAAGAACTGGCCGCTGCTGAGGAAGGCGATCGCGGATATGGGGCGGCAGGAGCTGATTGGCGATGGGCCGAACCAGTTGATTCCGCATTATCAGAAGGGGGAAGAAGACTTCGTGTACGAGGCGCACCGGCGGAAGAATAAGGGTGGGGAGCATCAGAAGAGGACGGGGAAAAGCGCCTCTAACCAAGCTTCAAGTAAGCAGCAGGCTGGGAAGAAAGTACTGACTCAGCATACGGGGCTGCCACCAAAACCTCACGCTGGAACAAACAACAAACCAGAACCGACCGGCAAGCCCAAACAACGCAAGAAGTAGTCTTGTCCGCCAAATTTCTCTTTACCCTCAACGTGCGGAGAGGGCAGGTTTCTGATGCAGAAAACCCGGATTCTCTGCCTGTTCCACCATAAACCGCGCAACCGCTTTACGGCTGACGCTACCCACTTTCATACCAGAGTGATAGGTAGTTTGTATCCGGGGCATGGTATCGGAAGCACCATTGGTTAACAATCCGGGGCGCACCAGACTCCAGTTCAAACGGCTGCTTTCCACCATGCGCTCCAGTTCGGTTTTGTTGTCATACACTGCCTTCAGAAGCAGACGGAACAGCATTTTGGTAATTACCCCCTGATACGCAGCGCTATCGCCCGCGCCAAACCCAGTCAGTATCTGGATGGGAGTTGCCCCCAAGCTATCCTGAATTTGCAGCAGGGCTTGGCCGAAATCGGTGTAGAGTGTGGTCGGTTTGCGATCCATGCCTGTACCCAAGGTTATCAAAACCGCATCTGCGCCCGCGCACGCACGCTGCAAATCGTCCAGTTTGGTGGCGCTGCCCTGAATGGCATTGAGTCTGGAATGGGCAGGCAGACTGGCAACGGAGCGCGACAAGGTAGTGACCTGATGACCACGTTCCAATGCAATACGCACACACTCCAGCCCTACCCCCGCTGATGCACCGATAATAGCCAATGTTTTCATCTTGTCTCTCCCGGACTCAATGACCAGACAATTGCTGCATGGCAGCCGCCCAGTCTTCCAGATGGTAGGTGTGGCTGATCTTGCCGTCACTCAGGGTATGAATGTCGATAGACATCACCTTGAAGCTTTTGCCAGTGGCAGGGATGCCCATGAACTCACCGGCTGGCGTACCGGAACCTTGCCCGCGAATGATCACTTTGTCGCCGCTAACCAGGGTGTCCAGAATTTCCCATTTCAGGTCGGGAATCAGTTTGTGCAGTCCACCCAGCGCCTCCGCCAGTTGGTCACGGGTCTGGCAACTGTCACCGTTACTGCTGCAATTCTGCCAATCAGCCGCCGTGGTTTGCGCAAACGTGGCTGCCGGGTCGCCCTCCACACCATAAGCAGCGTAATGTTTCTGGAGCAGTTCATTGAGGCTATCTGATGGCTTTTCGTCAGCTTGAGCGCTGACAGTCAACATGCCGAGCAGCAGGACAAACAGGGACGCTTGCAAATACTTTTTCATGGGAAATCTCCTGACTCCTGATGATAAGGCGTCGGCACCGGATAACTTCCTTTACCTCCAGGGGAACACGGAGGCATCTGGAAGGGTGCCGACGGGCATCATTATGTTTGGAGCGAGGGGTTCAGGAATTGAATGTTCCGGCTATTTTTCAGCAATCCCCTGGCCGGGATGCCAAACGTGCGTTTGAACAGGCGGCAGAAATGCGCCTGGTCAGTAAACCCGCTTGCCAGAGCTGCACTGGTCAGTGACTGGCCATCACGTACCGTCAGTGCAATGGCGTGTTTGATACGCTTCCACAACAGAAACTGGGAAAAAGACACCCCGGTTTCCTGCGCAAACAGATGCCGGGCGTACTCGGGTGACAGGCAGATATAATCCGCAACATCTTGCAAACTGATGCGTCGTTGCAGCGAGGCTTCAATCCAGTCAATGGCGCGGACAATACGCTCATCCCGACTAACAACCTGAGGGAAAAGATCACCTGCCAACACTTGCCTGAGCGCCTCATACGCCAGCTCCTCAGGCAGCCGGGGAAACTCCCCTGCATGATTGCCTGCTGCAATGGCTGACCAACCTGAACAGCATTCGGGTTTCCACAAGTGATCAATCCGGGCGAATGCCTGCCCATCCAGCACCTGTTTCAGATACCAGCCCACACGGCTTTCCGGGTCAATAAAATAAACCAGTGTATTACTCTCAGCAGCATAGCAGGAGTGTTCAATTGACTGATTTATAATTAAACCACGACTATTGTGCGCTACCCCCTGGATAGTGCTGGTAAACGGTTCGGTCAGACTGAGCAATACCTGAAAGCAATGGTGTTTGTGTATTTCGACACAAACACGGTGCGCCACAAAGGCGATGATATTATCTTGTTCGTAAGGTACAACCATGATGTTCACAAAAGATGTTGCGTCCCGGTGGATCATATGTCGTCAATGAGCTACCCGCTTCTCCAGGCAGGATGCAACGATCTCATTGAGCCTTTCCACCAGATACACCGGCAGGGATAACAACCGGTACTTTACCTCCCTAGTGGCATCGCCCTTGCGGATGGTGGTATTGATTTCAAAATCATCTGGTAAGCCTGCATCAAAACGTATTGCCAGTGACCGCCCCCTTTCCCCCATGAATTGATGCAGGGATTTCATGCTACCGGTAGCGCCCGCCTTGATTTCTACCGGCAGAATCTGCCCTTGCAAGGCAATCACAAAGCCCACTTCCGCATTGCTCGCGCGACCTTCCCGCAGCCAGTAGTTTAGTTCCCGGTTCGGCGTATCAGCCAGAATGCCTTGCAGGTGCTGGCCGATAAACTGCTCGGCAATAGCCCCCTCATTGATCAGTTTCATTTCATCCAGTTGGGAAAGCACCCGCCAGTTCAGGCCGCTGATGGCGTTCATCAAACCCACATCCAGGAACAGCAGTTTGAAAACTTTTTCTTCAATATCCGCCTGTAATGGCAAACCAGAACAATGGCTGTGCACGACCTTGCTGATAACCTGCGCCATCGCCAGTAACTCCAGATCTTTTTTCAGGGTAGCGCTTTGATCCTGCGCCGAGATATTGGCGTATTTAACCTTCACGCCCACATTTCTGGCGGCGAAATTGAAGACGTTCAACATGCGCAGAAGATTCCGCGAACCTGCATATTTGGGGAAGTCTTCCCGATAGGTATCAATGATGGAGTTATGCACATCACTGACCTCACGATAGCTCCTGGTATCGGCAAATACCGCAACTGCCTCAGGCATACCACCGACAAAATAGTAACTGCGCAACAGCTCCAACAGACGTTTGTGGGCGATCTCGGCAACACTGTCGCCGTATTGATAATTCAGAATGAATCCAGCCAGCTTGTCTTCCCCAATTGCCAACAGAAATTCACTAAAACTCATTGGCCCCATGTGCAGGTACTGGACACGCCCAACCGGCATGGAAAACTGATGCTCACTCAGGGCAAATTCCAGCAATGACCCCGCGCTGACGACGGGAAGCTCAGGCATATCCTCATAAAAATAGCGTAAGGCTGGAATAGCCTGTGGCACTGCCTGAATCTCATCCAGAAACAATAATGGCTTTTCATTGATCAGGGGCATACCGGGCAAAAATTCGATCTGCGCCATGATCTGCTCCGGATTTTTGCCAGCGAATATGTCAGCAAGTTCCGGAAATCACTCCAGATTGATGTTATGCAGGTTATGCCCACCTTGTCTGGCAAACAATTCGACCAGGGTCGATTTTCCGACTTGGCGGGCACCTCTGATAATCAGCGGTTTTCTGTTTTTTTTCTGTAACCAGTTTTCAAGGAAACGGAGCTGATGACGTTGCATGATTGAGCCTGATCCGTTGTTGACCTGACAGAAATATAACATGGATTATTATTTTAATGGTGTGTTTCAATAATTCAGATATGATTATAATGGCGTGTTTTGCTGCTTAACTTGGAAACCAACCCCGGCAACGCCCGTGCCCTGGTGCAGCGGCACGGCACGCATGCCGCGCTCAAATCGCTGTACCGCGCCGCCCGCACCCTGCCCGGCATCAAGAAGGTGCTGATCGGCTCCGGCCTGCGCTACGATCTGGCGGTGCGCGACCCCGAATACGTCAAGGAGCTGGTCACCCACCACGTCGGCGGCTACCTGAAAATCGCCCCGGAACACACCGAAGACGCGCCGCTGTCCAAGATGATGAAACCGGGCATTGGTGCCTATGACGAGTTCAAGCGCCTGTTCGAGAAATACAGCAAGGAGGCAGGCAAGGAACAGTACCTAATCCCCTATTTCATCGCCGCGCACCCCCGGCACGTCTGACGAAGACATGCTCAACCTCGCGCTGTGGCTGAAGAAAAACGGCTTCCGCGCTGATCAGGTGCAGGCGTTCTACCCCTCGCCGATGGCCTCCGCCACCACCATGTACTACAGCGAAAAGAACCCGCTGCATCAGGTCACCTACAAAAGCGAAAAGGTGCAAACCGCCAAGTCGCCGGAACAGCGCAAGCTGCACAAGGCGTTCCTGCGCTGGCATGACCCCAAGAACTGGTGTACGAGGCGCACCGGCGGAAGAACAAGGGTGGGGAGCATCAGAAGCGGGTGGGGAAGGTGGCCTCTGGCCAAGCTGCAAACAAGCAGCAGCCTGGCAAGAAGATG
>NZ_JAYMYJ010000164.1:0-5222 GCF_035668035.1 Candidatus Thiothrix phosphatis
GAAGGCTGAAGCGACCAAGACCCTGGTCCACGGCCCGCAGTCATGATCCATGTATGGACGAAGACTATTCGAGTCTCGTTCCTTCGATTCCCGTGAGGGTGAAGTCAATCTTGACGATCATCCGACACTTCACTGCTTCTCCTCCTCGTTGCCCCGGTGAGAACGGTGTGATGCGGAAGGCTGCCCGGGCCGATTCTTCGAAAATGCCGGGGGGGTTGGCCTCCAGAATCTCCAGATGACGCAACTGGCCACTTTCATCGATCAATAACAATAAGCGAACCCACCCTTCAATGTTATGGACTTGAGCGTGCGGTGGATAGGCGGGTACCACGGAGATCAAGGGATACGGTTGTTCATCGAGTTCGGATGATTTGAAGAAATATTCCTTGATTGGGAGCTGAATCGTCGGGGAGGTATTGGGTGACCAGGCGGAATCCTGATTGCTGGCTTGAGCTATTTCCTGCGGAATCGATAGCGGGTCGTTTGCCTCTGTTTCTGTGAGTGGCGCTGGAAACCGAAGCTGAGTCTCAGGGGACGCACTGGGTGGGGCGGATAGCCACTGACCGTTGGCCTCGGCGATTGTGAACGGAGCTAATCGCGGGGCTGCTGTTTCAAAGGGTAGCGTTGGCTCGCTGCTTCCCGTCTTCGGGGAATTCTCGATTCGGATCTCCAGACGAGCGGGTGCTGTGGACAGGGTCGGGGCCCTTGCGGGCCCCAGGATGAAAAGCATCTCGGCATGCAGCAAGGCTGACAGCAGCAGCCAGCCTGCCAGTTGCCGTGTCATCGGCAGAGGCGCCTCCGGGATGGGAGCAGCTTACCGGTCATCTCTCGGGTTCCTGGAACCAGTAGGTACGCTGACCCACACCAAGCGTGCCGAGCAGATCGGCCTTGCAGTTGCCGTCACTGCAGGATTCACTAAAAATCTTCTTGTCATGGAAGATGGTGATGGTATCTGATGGAAAACCGCGTATCGCAAAATTGGAGGAAACGCGCGAATCGCTGCTGGTGATGCTACCGCTGTGGTCGGTATCAATCACCACGCTGCCTTCGAGAGCGTTCATGGCGTACGTCGTTCCTTTCCCAGGCGGCAGGCAGACAGATGCCGAAGCAAGCGGACTATAGGTTCCGAAACGCAGTACGTTGAAGAAGACCGTTGGGGCATTGACCACCTTCTCGCCGCCATCCACTCCGCCAGTTTCAAGTCTCATCACCCAGCCGAGTTTGTCGACAAGTGCAGTTTGCGCCACCGTCTGCTGTTCTGTGGTGCCAAACTGAATCAGGTTGTCAGTCAGATCATAGAAATCACTCGTGCTTGGGTCAGAAGAGTATTTGATGAGAGACCTCCCGGTCGTCGCCAAACCCGTATCGAAATCCTTGATCATGAACATCAGATCATGGTTGTCGGTGCGCAAAGGATTTTCCTTGTCCCCAGTCCCGACGTATACCGCGTCAAAGCGCTGCCCCTGGTATTTCTGTTTCACTACGGCGGGAGGGAAGAAAATTCTTCGCCGCGGTGTTGCACCATTGGTCAGATCAGCAAACTTGGTGGCGGTCCAGCTTGACGGCGTGTCACTGTCGACATCGAAACGCCAGACGTTTCCACCCAAATCGCCAAGATACAATCGATCGGTATAACCATTTGAATCGAGATCGGTGTTGAGAGGAGCGGCATCCGAAGGAATGCTGAACAACATCCCGGACACCTGGGTGTTGGCTCCGGCACTGGCCGCCGGTGTGAAGCTCCTGATCAGTTCGCCGGTTCTGCCGTTCACAAAAAATACGCCGCGACCCATTGGTGTGCTCGTGCTCGTAATACTTTCGACCCTGACCGTGCCCGTCGGGGGCGTGTGTAATGAATCACTCACCGTATAGGTAAAGCTTCGGGCACCTGTGACCGTGATGGTTTTGGCGCCGTTATAGCCATCCGGCGTCGCGCCCGAGACCTGCACCGAATCACCCGTGGTGAAACCATGATCCACGGGGGTGGTGGCCGTTGCCGTCGTTCCCGATCGCGTGATCGTCACCGAGATCTGGTCATTGGCGACCGGATCATAACCGGCACCAAAAATCAGCACTGGGTCGGAACTTGCGCGCATCCTGGTGAAGGCCGGTGTGGACCAGGTTTCACCCAGTTCATTAAACCCGGAAGTACTATGGTCGATTTTCCACATGAACTTGGGTGCCGCACGGTCGGAAATGTCGAGAACGTAAACTGCACGGCCACCACGGCGCATGCCGAAGACCAGATAAGCCTTGTCGCTCGAGGTGATCTTGCCATCATCATCAAGATCCTCAAGGTAAATCCTCGGGCTGCCGTCGCCTGTGATGAGATGCTCGCCGACCGGGTTTTCATACATCGACTTGAGTTTCGGGATGTACTCTTCCGGCATGAAAGCCCATTGCTCCTTGCCCGTCGCCGTATCCACGGCATGCAACAGCCCATCATTGGACATGTAGAACATATCGGTGACCGGGGGAACGGTCGTGCCGTCGTATGTAAGGATGCTCGGGCTGGAATGCAGCACATCCCCATGTGGCCAGGTTCGCCATGTGGAGCAAACGGTTGTTGAATCGGCGTCCTTGCATCCTGCATTGGCTGGATCACCCCCACGGGCATGGTTGAGGATGGTTGCCCGCATTGCATCAGTCATCGAGGCGTCGCCCAGCAAATCCTTGGTGATTGTCGAATTGACTTCCGACATGGCATTGCTGGCGTTGGTCAGGAGTGGCTCGCTGCTGCTGGAGAGATGCGTGTAAAGCTTACGCGAAGAGGGCGTGGATCCGGACGCTGTCTTCAATACATATCCGGTTCCTCCCTGATTGGGTTTGCTACCGTCCGGAGCAGTCGTATCACTCCAGTAACTCACGGCCTCGTCCCGCACCCTGGCTATTTTCAGGATCCTGTCGAATTCCTCGATGTTTCTCAGGCCATCTGCGGTAAAGGTCGTTTGCCCGGTCAGGCAAAGCGGGATTTGAACGTTGTCGACGTCAAGACCACAAGCCGTGGCATTGCTGCTAAGCTTGAATTTCTTGACCGTACCTTCCCAGGACTGTTGCAGGCTGGGACGGAAGAAGGCCAGAAAAATGTCGTCCGAACTCTCGGAACGGTTGGTAGCCGAGATGGGCACGGTTGGCGCAGCAAGCGTCGGATTCCAGTCGCGGATAGTATCGATCGCTTTGGCCAGTGCAGTCGACAGTTCGCCACTGTCTTTTGCCTCGTAGAACGCGCCGCCGCCGCTCGTGGCGGCTTTTTCAAGGACAGGCGAGGAGCCACCGGCAAAACCCACCGTGTAGGTGGCGACTGATTGAATGCCCACAAGCGAGTCAGTGGCTGTGGCACCACCGGGAGACATGTCGCCATTGGCCATGAAATAGGTCAGCTCGTCCAGCCAGACATAATTGCTGGGGTAAGCAATATCTGTTGGGCCATACGGTAGGCCGGCATTTTCGAACTGCGTTGAGGGAGTGGCTTGCAGCGTCTTGATCGTGTCCGCCCGGTAAGGCGGGCCCTGGATGAGTGCCTGAACCTGGGTATCCGCCTGATTGTCGTTCTCGGGGCCGCCATCCGAAATCAGAACCACATAGTTCTTCTGGCAAACCGCAGGGGTCGAGCGATTCGGGTTGCTCATCATGGGCGAGTCGTATTTTCCTGCGACAATGGCTGAGGGGTCACTGTCGGCCGATACCGTGCCACCGCCGACGGCGGGGGTGGCATTGGTTCCGAACAGGGGGGGTTCTCCACGAAAGTACAGGTAAGCTTCGTACATCACTTCCGTCAGCGGGGTCGTGCCGGTGGCCACTACACTGTTGATTGCACGCGAGATGCTTACGCGATTGACATAATCGGAGTCCGTTTCGCTGGACCCCATGCGACGGATCGGATAGACGATATTGCCTCCCTGGCTACCTTGAGTGTTACGGATGGTAATGTCGTTGGGCAGTTTGTTGTAAACCATCAGGCCGAAGCGGATACCATTCGTTTTGGCGACCAGGTCAGTCAAGGCATCCTTGGCGATCTGCAAGCGTGTCTTGCGCCCGATCGGGGCACCTGTTGCCCCTTTCGCTCCGTATTTCCAGTTGAGGTAATTGACCGAGTACATGTCGACCGCATTGGGATAGCTCGCCGACGGGTCGGTTGGCGTATAGGCCGCCGTCGTTCCTGTGGCGGAGTTGGTGGCATTCCAGTCCTGGCCAAAAGTACGGTCGATGGCCGCAGTCATGAAGCTGTTGCCGGGATTGCCCGTCGTGCCGTTATCGGCCTTGCAGTCGTGCACAAGATGGTTGGTACCGGCAGCAAACGGATAGACGATGTAATCGGCTGAATCGCCTGGGGTGGTGGAAGATATGGTCTGATTGGTGCAGGCACTGGTGGGATTGGGGAGGTAGCGACATGCGGGAGAGCCTTCACGGACTTCGCAGGTGGTGGTGGTATCGGATTTGCTGGTGCACCCGACGCTGGTGCCATTCCCGCTGTTGAGTGCGGCATTGGGATAGACCGTGGAACCAATGGTGATATTACCCAAAGTCATGTCGCAGTAGTTGGGGCTGCTCCCGCCAGATGCACAGGCGCTGGCGCCCAGGACGTTGCCCTGACCAGTGCAAGAACCGCTGCAGGTGCCGCCATAGTAATAGGTGCCGGTCCCCTCAACCAGGATCGAGCTTCGGCCAGACCAACTGCAGCCATGGGGGTTGGCGGATGTGTAGGAATTGTTCAGGTTCTGTGGGGTACCGCAAGCGGCAGGCTCCGTGCTGCAATCGCTACCACTGGTGCCGGTGCTTTGGCAGGTGGCACCATTCTTGACCCAATACTTGATGGTGCCGGTGCCATCTTGCGGAGGGGTGCCCGAATCATGCGCCGAGTAAGCGCCCTGGTTACCATCCGTTCCTGGATCGGCATCGAGCACACAGGTACGCGTGCACAGCGTGGTGGTAATTGCGCCAGTCGCACTTAGCCTGAGCAGGGTCCCCGGCTGATCGTAATAGGCAGGAGTGCCGGTCATCTTACCGAAGGCCGGTGTTGGCGAGGCATCGCGATTGCCTTTCCAGGCCTTGTGCAAGGCCGTCGTGGTATCGGCGCTGATATCATAAAGTTTCAGCAATTCGACCACGACCGAATTCGTTGGCGACTCTCCTGCGAAATTCTGGAAATTGAACCCCCCCATGTCGGCCTTGAGATCAGTCCAGCCCGAACGCGAGGAGGTGCCTTGGGTGCGAATGGGTTG
>NZ_JAYMYJ010000165.1:0-34488 GCF_035668035.1 Candidatus Thiothrix phosphatis
TATTAATGAATTATTAACCAGTAAAAACCATTTGTCACGGATGACAAG
This sequence comes from Candidatus Thiothrix phosphatis, assembly GCF_035668035.1. Lineage (NCBI taxonomy): Bacteria > Pseudomonadati > Pseudomonadota > Gammaproteobacteria > Thiotrichales > Thiotrichaceae > Thiothrix > Candidatus Thiothrix phosphatis. The sequence continues at coordinate 49 of NZ_JAYMYJ010000165.1, forward strand.
CTTGTCAAAGGTGGTTTTGCCTTCCTTTACATCCCCCACACGCTGATGGCGCGCCCCTGCCAGGATTCCTGCCGCTGCCAGATTTTGTCATCCCAGGCGGTTTCCGGGCGTCGGTCGAAAATGATCAGGTGGGCGTCATCCGCCCCGCACTGGTCGGCATACCCGGCGGTTTGCTCCAGCCCTTCGCCCAGGGTGGCCTGCAGCGATTTGTAAAGGATCTTCAATTCCAGCACCACGCGCTGCACTTCACCGTAAAAGCCTTGCGCCTCATCCACCGGCCATTCGATGAACAGGTCGGTGCGCTTGCGCCCGAGGCCGTATTCGCGGTTGATGCGCCCGCCGCCGTTGATGATGCGTTGCAGGAAGGCTTGCAGCAGCAGTTGCGGCCCGGCTTCCTTGTAGTCAAAGCGCTCAATCCAGGCATCGGCGTTCTCGCGGAAAAACTGCTGGAAGGCGGCCAGCAGCTTGGGCATGTCGAGGCGGCGCTGGGGGGTTAGGTACCAGCTTTGCTGCTGCGCCAGGGAATACTGGGTGGCGTACACCAGTTCACGCGGGATGATTTCGCGGTAAATGCGGTTGGAGATTTGTGTGACCGGGAAACGGCGGATCAGGCCGAGGTCTTCCACGTACTGGATGTCATCGCTGGCAATCTCCGTCGTCCCGGCCGTGCCGGTGCCACCGGCCAGCAGGCGGCTGATGACGCCATGGACCCGTGGCTCGCGCAGCTTGTCGGTGAGCTGGTCAAGATGGGTGGCGCGTGACTGGACCAGGCGTTCACGGGCGGCGCGGTAACGTTCCAGGGTGATCGGCGTGCTGCGGTCACGGGCGCTTTTGTCCTTCCAGGTCATTTCATGGCCGAGCGCATTCACCAGCCAGGGTTGCCCGTAGGTGTCCTCCCACAGTTCGGGGAATAGTTCCGCCGCGAACACCTGCCCGGTCGCGTCGGTGTGCTGCTGGTAAAGCTGGTGCACTTCGTCTGCTGTGAAGTTGCCCATGCGCAAGGATTCTGCCTTGATGTTGAAGGCGCTGCCGCCGGTGATGATTTCCTGGTGGGCGGAATGCATACGGTAATCACGCACATCGCGCACCCCACAGAGGACAATGCTTTGCGGGAAGGCGTGCGGGCGTTGCGCATACCCGGCACGGATTTGCCGCAGCAGCGAAATCAGGGTGTCGCCAACCAGCGCGTCGGCCTCATCCAGCATCAGCACAATGGGCTTGTCGCTCAGTTGCGCCCAGCGTGACAGCAAGGTGGTCAGGGCGCTGCGTGCCTGTTGGGTGGACAGCAACTCATGCACCATCTCTGTCAGGCGTGGCCCAATCCCGTAGACACTGGCGCTGTTGGCAATGGTTTCGCAGACGATGGCGATGCCGCTTTCAGCATCCCCGCGTGCCGCCTGGGCAGCCTCGATATTGACATACAGGGCGCGGTAGTTGCCCTCCTGGTTAAGCGTGCCCATGATCGCCAGCAGGGTGGAGGTCTTGCCGGTCTGGCGTGGCGCGTGCAGCACGAAATATTTTTCGGCGTCAATCAGGTAGCGGATTTCCTCCCAGTCCAGCCGCTGTATCGGGTCAATGCAGTAGTGTTTGCCGGGAACGATCGGGCCTGCGGTGTTGAAGTGTTTTTGCATGGTGGTCACATCCCCCACACGCTGATGGCGCGCCCCTGCCAGGATTCCTGCCGCTGCCAGATTTTGTCATCCCAGGCGGTTTCCGGGCGTCGGTCGAAAATGATCAGGTGGGCGTCATCCGCCCCGCACTGGTCGGCATACCCGGCGGTTTGCTCCAGCCCTTCGCCCAGGGTGGCCTGCAGCGATTTGTAAAGGATCTTCAATTCCAGCACCACGCGCTGCACTTCACCGTAAAAGCCTTGCGCCTCATCCACCGGCCATTCGATGAACAGGTCGGTGCGCTTGCGCCCGAGGCCGTATTCGCGGTTGATGCGCCCGCCGCCGTTGATGATGCGTTGCAGGAAGGCTTGCAGCAGCAGTTGCGGCCCGGCTTCCTTGTAGTCAAAGCGCTCAATCCAGGCATCGGCGTTCTCGCGGAAAAACTGCTGGAAGGCGGCCAGCAGCTTGGGCATGTCGAGGCGGCGCTGGGGGGTTAGGTACCAGCTTTGCTGCTGCGCCAGGGAATACTGGGTGGCGTACACCAGTTCACGCGGGATGATTTCGCGGTAAATGCGGTTGGAGATTTGTGTGACCGGGAAACGGCGGATCAGGCCGAGGTCTTCCACGTACTGGATGTCATCGCTGGCAATCTCCGTCGTCCCGGCCGTGCCGGTGCCACCGGCCAGCAGGCGGCTGATGACGCCATGGACCCGTGGCTCGCGCAGCTTGTCGGTGAGCTGGTCAAGATGGGTGGCGCGTGACTGGACCAGGCGTTCACGGGCGGCGCGGTAACGTTCCAGGGTGATCGGCGTGCTGCGGTCACGGGCGCTTTTGTCCTTCCAGGTCATTTCATGGCCGAGCGCATTCACCAGCCAGGGTTGCCCGTAGGTGTCCTCCCACAGTTCGGGGAATAGTTCCGCCGCGAACACCTGCCCGGTCGCGTCGGTGTGCTGCTGGTAAAGCTGGTGCACTTCGTCTGCTGTGAAGTTGCCCATGCGCAAGGATTCTGCCTTGATGTTGAAGGCGCTGCCGCCGGTGATGATTTCCTGGTGGGCGGAATGCATACGGTAATCACGCACATCGCGCACCCCACAGAGGACAATGCTTTGCGGGAAGGCGTGCGGGCGTTGCGCATACCCGGCACGGATTTGCCGCAGCAGCGAAATCAGGGTGTCGCCAACCAGCGCGTCGGCCTCATCCAGCATCAGCACAATGGGCTTGTCGCTCAGTTGCGCCCAGCGTGACAGCAAGGTGGTCAGGGCGCTGCGTGCCTGTTGGGTGGACAGCAACTCATGCACCATCTCTGTCAGGCGTGGCCCAATCCCGTAGACACTGGCGCTGTTGGCAATGGTTTCGCAGACGATGGCGATGCCGCTTTCAGCATCCCCGCGTGCCGCCTGGGCAGCCTCGATATTGACATACAGGGCGCGGTAGTTGCCCTCCTGGTTAAGCGTGCCCATGATCGCCAGCAGGGTGGAGGTCTTGCCGGTCTGGCGTGGCGCGTGCAGCACGAAATATTTTTCGGCGTCAATCAGGTAGCGGATTTCCTCCCAGTCCAGCCGCTGTATCGGGTCAATGCAGTAGTGTTTGCCGGGAACGATCGGGCCTGCGGTGTTGAAGTGTTTTTGCATGACTGCCTCAGCAATTTGCTTGAATAGGTCAAGTCTAGCATCTACCGGGATGCGCTTGTCAGGCGTCAAGCCGCACAACGTCCACCGGCAACCGCACCCCAAACCGTGTCACTGGCCTGCTGCCGTGGGAATGCAGCAGGTACGCCTCCGCCATTTGTGCTCCCAGCGCTTTTTTCAGTGAGGCATTCACGCCGGATTTGCGTTCCTCGAAATAAGCCTTGGTCATGCCTTCGCCTGCCAGCGCTTTCATCACCTGCTCGTAGCTGCCGGTGAGGCCATGCAGGCGCTGGTAAACCGTGAGGAATTGTTCTGCCAGCGAGGGCGTTTCCGCATCTGTCCAGTGGGCTGGCGGCAGGCCTTGCATCCGCCGCTGCAACATCCAGGCATAGAACGCCAGTTGCACCGGCGGCATCGTGACGTTGATGCCGCCACAGGTCAGGAGGGCGCGGTTCCAGTCCAGATGCGCGCTGGGGGGGTCAAGGCGGCGTTGCGCGGCGGCGACTGCAGCGCTGAAACTGCCGCCACCTTGCAACAGTCCGGCGGGCAAGCCTTCACGCAGGCGCACGAAGGGGATGTCCGCCAGCGTCACTTCCACCTGCGCGGCGTCAAAGCCGGAGCCATCCTGCCGCACCACCCACAGCGGGCGCGGCGGCGGGTAGAAAAATTCCTGGTGAAAGTAGTATTCCTCCTCCACCAGCACATGGCTGAGGCGGTCTTGCGCGCGGCCAAACAGCGACAGCGCGTAACCGATGTAATAGGTCATGGTGCGGCGTCCGCCCGATAGCGAGACGTGCAGGCTGGCGTCCGGGTCAGCGGTGAACTGGCGCACCGTGCGGGTGATGCAGTCGGCGGCGTGGGTGTTGTCCGGGCCGCTGCGCACATCCTCCAACGGGTTGCCTGCCGCATCCGTGATCAGGTGGATATGGTTGTCGGCAAATGTTGGGCAGGGCAGGGCGTAATCCGCGCACAACCGCCCCAGCCAGCCCTGCCGGTCAGGGCAAAGCGCGTTGCGCACATGCTCCGCCCCGCGCTGGGTGGTGATCACATGCGCTTCGGTCGGCGTCCACGGCGGCATGTGCTGGCAAGCCAGTGCGTAAACGGTTTCCGTCACTATCTGGGGGGAATTGGCCGCGACCGCCAGCAGGATGCGGCGGGGGTAGGTATGGGGAAGGGTTGGGTCAGGCTGGTTCATGCGTAGATAATATGCAAAACCCAGCGCTTGTAAACCTTTATCGACAATATTCAGGAAGTCGTCAAGGTCTACGGCGAGTTCGCCGAAATGCTTGAATCCCTTTTAAATCAGGGCAATGTGGAAGCATTATTCAGCAGGCTGGCTGAAATCGACGCCTTCGTAAATGTCCGCCAGGGTTAACGACATCTCAGGGCATTTTAACGGGATGACCTGATCCATTCCCTCAAAGGCCGTCACCCACCACGAGCCGTCATCGTCTTCCCGGTAATACAGGGTGATGTGCGGTTTTTCCTGCGATACGAGCATATAGGCTTGCAGCGATTCCAGCGATTGGTAAACCACGGCTTTTTCATGACGGTCTTTCCATTCGGTGGACTTGGAGGTGACCTCCACAATCAGACAGGGCTTTTCCAGATAATAAGGATTGGTGTCATCAGGATCACAGCCGACCACGACATCCGGGTAATAATAGGTTTTACGTTTGTTGGCCCGGACTTTGACGTCGGATGAGAGTATTTCACAATGTTTATCTTTGGGGGCCTGACGCAGGGCAACAACCATGTTCAATGCAATCCGGTTATGCCGCCGGGAAGTCCCAGCCATGGCATAGACCTTGCCATCGACATATTCGTGCCGCACTTGGGCAAGCTTTTCGCCTTCCAAATAGTCTGCTTCACTGATGTGATCATTTTGTTTGGCTGCCAGCATGTCATGCCTCCGGTTGTGCTTGCCGTTTTGATCATAGTGCCCGCCATCACCCGAAGCAAGCAAACGGCTGGCCGCTACAGCGCATCCAGTTCCTGCCGCAAATCGGCTGGCAATTTCACCCCGACCAGCAGCAAACCGTCATCCCGGAACTGCTTGCCCAGCTTCACCCAGTCAGGGTTCTCCGGCAGCGGATACACCCGCACATCATCTTGCTTCGGGTGGATCAGCTTTTCCAGATGATGTGACACTTTATTCACGGCGCTCCGCATCCAGCTCAATCAGGAACACCGAATACTGCAAGGGCATGGCGATCTTTTTTAGGTAACGGTGCACCCGCCCCAGCCGTTTCGGGTCGGCGATGTCATAGGCAATGATATGCGGCAAACGGCGGTGCGCCATCAGTCAGCCTCCTGATGTTTGAGCGTGCGCCACAGGCGGTTCAGCACAATTGTAATGCTGCGGGCGGGCGCGGCGTCAGCCCTCCTCCGCCACCGTTTTGCTGAAATCAACACCCTGGTAAATGTCCGCGAGACTCAGGGCGGCGGTGGGGCAAGGCAGGTTCAGCGCCTGCCCCGGTTCGTCAAAGCGGGCGACTTCCCAGCCGCCGTCCGCGTCACGGTAATACAGGGTCGCCAGCGGTTGATCCTGCGCCACGATCAGGTACGCCAGCAACGTATCCAGCTTCTGGTGGGCGATCAGCTTTTCGGCATAATCCTTCCATTCGGTGGATTTTGAAGTCACCTCCACGATCAGGCAGGGTTTTTCCAGAAAATAATCGCTGGCCTCATCCGGCTGGCAACTGACAACCACATCGGGGTAGTAAATAGGGGAAAGCCGCTGCCCCGGCAATGCTGCGCGCGCCCCGTAACGGCAAGGCTGTCGAGCCTTAATCCCTTTTAAATCAGGGCTAGGTTAATTTTATAGAAATTTAATGGGAGGTGGGAGAATTATTCGACAGTGTGGCGGGCGACAGGGTTTTCATCCGCCCATTGCCGGAACGCCTTCATCGCCGCCATCCGCCCATCCCGCTTGCCCAGTGCAATAAAGGCCGGGATATGGCTGCGCAAGTCCAGTCCCGGAAAGTGCGGGCTATATTCCAGCGGTTGATAGCCGCCATCCCGCAACACCAGGATTTCCAGCCGTCGACCGTCGTAAATCCATAATTCCGGCACACCCAGCGCGGCATACAACTCCCGGTCGGTGGGCGAATAAATGTCGATTTCCACCGCCAGATCGGGTGGAGGGTCAACATCCAGACTGATTTTGTCCTTGCCGCGCACGGCTGCCTCGTGCTCAATGTAAAAACACTCATCTGCTTCAGCAGCTTTCTTGGCGGCCTGTTTGCGCAATGTCACCGAACCCAGGGATTCAAAAGCGGCGTCCTGTTGTTCCAGCAAATATTCAATGAATCTGCCAATATGGATTTTGGGGACTTCATGTCCTGCCGATGGAGCCATCAAATATATCGCCTCATGATTGTAGTGGATGCGTAAGCTGCTTCTGTCGCCCAGCTCATCCATGAACCGTTCGAATTCCTCCCATGAAACATCGTGGATGATAACTTCGGTATCCTGTGGGAATGTAAGCTGGCTGAACTGGAACTGCATCGCTTTTGTCTCCTCCCGGCTATTGCTCCCCAGTATAGCAGTCCAGCCCATACCCGCCCATGCCCATCACCGCGCCTTTGCCTGCATGCACCCACTGCCCCAGCCACAGCCACGGCCAGAACTCCGCCAGATGTTCCACCGGCAAACCGAAGCCGCCCAACAGGCCACCCATCTGCACCTTGGTTTGTTGCCGGTTGGAATAACGTGACCACTCATGCCAGCGCAATTGCGGCTCCAACAGGGGCAGCGCCGCCGCCTGCTGGCTCAACGCCTTGAAATCCGCCGTCAGTTCCTCCCCGGCATGGAATGCATGCAGCAGCGACAAGCGCCGCATCAACGCATTGAAGAACAATTGGAAGGTGAAGCGCCCGCCATGCACTGGCGAACCCTCCTGCAACAGGCGGAAGGGCGTGTGCAGCCGCAGCCGCACTGCTTCCGGCAAGGCGGGAACCGTTGGCGCGCTCCCCGGCAATGCTTGCAAGCCGCCGCCCGGCGCATAGGTGCTGACCCACTCGCCGCCGCCCACGGTTGTTTCCTGCTCCACTGCCAGCAAGGCATAGCGCCCGTCATGCTTGCCAATGCCGCGCTCCCCCACCTGCTGCAACGCGTGGATCAGGTACGGCAGGTGTGCAATCGCCCCGCCCAGCAGGGTGAGGCGGAGATGGAAATCCTCACCCGGCGCATAGCTTTTCCCCGAAGTCGCCAGCGGGTGCAGGATATAAGGGTGCGGCGCGGCGTTGATTTTTTCCAGCAGCGGCCCCCGCCCGGCAGGCGTCTCGAAAACCTGGCTGTAAACGCAGGAATGCCACAACAGGCACTGCCCACACTGCGGCTCACGGGTGACGCAGGCCGTGCGCCGCAGCGCGTGGCCGAAAGCGCCGCGCCAAGTTGAACCGGCGTAAGCGGGGAATTGGATTGGGGTTTGCGCCCGGAACGCAAAGCGGTAGCGGGCGATAGGCAAGCGGAAGTCGGGCATCAGAACCTTCATTGTCGGAATGGTCTGCCCAGTTTACTGCGGAATGCTTTTTCAGCAAACGCTGGTAAGCTTGTGAAAGGCGGGGGCTATTTCTTCGGTTGCAGGTTGGAAAGGATGCTTTCCTGCATCGTCCGCCAAGTCTGCATGTTCTGCTCGCCCACTTTCAGCCAGACATCCAGCGGTGTTCCTGCCAAGATCTTGTGCATTTGTTCACGCACGGCTTCCTGCTGCTGGTTGTACAAGTTGACGCTTTGCCGCATGTACTCCATGAAGCCTTTGCGGGTGGTGGCACTGTAGTTGCGGATGAATTGCTCCAGGATTTCGGCGCTGAACAGCGGCTGCCCGCCCGACTCCTGTTCCATGATGATCTGCAACAGGATGCTGCGGGTGATGTCCTCGCCGGACTGCCGGTCAATCACTTTGAAAGTGGTTTCCGCCAGCACCAGGTCGCGCACATCATTCAGCGTGATGTAGCAGCTCTGGTTGGTGTCATACAACCGGCGGTTGGGGTATTTTTTGATGATGCGTTCTTCAGACATAAAATCATTCGTAAGGGCTGGTCTGTGATGAATCAAGTTAAGCGGCCGCCTTGGGCACGGCTTCTATAGTTGATTCTATAGGTTAATGTTTTGTTATGCACACAAAAACCATGCCTTTATGCACAAAAGCGGTGAATGATGGGCATGAATCTGAAAGGTGGAGGCGCCAAAACTGAGCCTCCACCCTAACCACCCTGTTTTAGTGGATGAATTGCCCGCCATTGGCGGAGATGTTGGCGCCGGTAATGAAGCCAGCTTTGTCAGATGCCAGGAAGGAAACGATCGCAGCCATTTCTTCTGGAGTGCCCAGACGGCCTACCGGGATTTGTGCAATGATTTTGTTGCGCACTTCTTCGGCAATCGCCATGACCATTTCCGTGGCGATGTAGCCAGGGGACAGGGTGTTGACGGTGACGCCCTTGCGCGCCACTTCCTGCGCCAGCGCCATGCTGAAGCCGTGTACGCCAGCTTTGGCTGCGCTGTAGTTGGTCTGGCCGAACTGGCCTTTCTGGCCATTGACGGAGGAAATGTTGATGATGCGGCCAAAACCACGGTCAGCCATTTGGTTGGCGAACTGGTGGCTCATGTTGAAAACGCTGTCGAGGTTGGTCTTGAGAACCGCCGCCCAATGCCCCGCCGTGATTTTCTTGAAGGTGGCGTCGCGGGTGATGCCTGCGCAGTTGACAAGGATGTCCACTTGGCCGAAGTCTTTTTCCACCGCTTCTTTCAGCTTGACGCAGTCGTCATAGTTGCTGACGTCGCAAGGGTAGATGGCGACTTCATAGTCTTGCTTGGCTTGCCAAGCTTTGGCTTGTTCTTCCGGTTCGAAATACGTGGTGGCCACTTTATAGCCGTCTGCTGCGAATTGTTTGCAAATTGCATTGCCGATACCGCCAGTACCGCCAGTTACCAGTGCAACTTTACTCATCTGAATGCTCCTCATAATTTAATGTATTTCTTCAGAAACCCCGCTCCTGTATATAAAGGACGGGGAAATGCAGGGGGCAGGGGCTGCTTGTTCCCCTGCCCAGGATAGGTTTAAATCGCTTCAACCGCCATCGCCACGCCTTGGCCACCACCGATGCACAGCGTCGCCAGACCTTTTTTCGCGCCGGTGCGCTTCATGCCATGCAACAGCGTGACCAGCACGCGTGCGCCGGAGGCACCGATCGGGTGGCCGAGTGCGATGGCGCCGCCGCTGATGTTGACCTTGCTCAGGTCAAAGCCGAGGCTTTCATTGACGGACATGGCCTGTGCGGCGAAAGCTTCGTTGGCTTCGATCAGGTCAAGGTCAGCCACACTCCAACCAGCTTTTTCCAGGCATTTGGTGGTGGCTGGGATTGGGCCGGTACCCATGACTTTGGGGTCAACACCGGCGCTGGCGAAGGAAACGATGCGCGCCATCGGGGTCAGGCCGAGATCCTTCGCTTTGGATGCGGTCATGACAACCACGGCTGCCGCGCCGTCATTGATGCCGGAAGCATTGCCAGCGGTGACGGTGCCGTCTTTCTTGAAGGCGGGCTTCAGTTTGCCCAAGGAAGCGGCGGTGGTGCCTGCGCGTGGGAATTCGTCAGTGTCGAACACCAGCGGGTCACCTTTGCGCTGCGGGATAATGACCGGAATGATTTCATCCGCAAACAAGCCATCTTTCTGCGCGGCTTCGGTTTTTTGCTGGGAGGAGGCGGCGAACGCATCCTGCGCTTCACGGCTGAAACCGTATTCGGCAGCGATGTTTTCCGCAGTGATGCCCATATGGTAATCGTTGAAAGCGCACCACAGGCCATCCTTGATCATGGTGTCAACCATTTTCCAGTCACCCATCTTGACGCCGTTGCGGGAGCCGGGCACTACATGGGGGGATGCGCTCATGGTTTCCTGGCCGCCAGCGATTACGATGTCGGCGTCGCCGCAGGCAACGGCCTGGTAGGCGAGGTGGACGGCTTTCAGGCCACTGCCGCAAACCTTGTTGATGGTCATGGCAGGGGTTTCAACCGGCAAGCCAGCAGACAGCGTCGCTTGGCGGGCCGGGTTCTGGCCGACACCAGCGGTCAAGACCTGTCCCAGGATGACTTCGTTGATCTGTTCGGGTTTCAGGCCGGAACGCTCCAGCAACCCTTTGATGACTTTAGCGCCGAGTTCGGACGCAGGAATTGAAGAGAGGGCACCGCTAAAATTGCCAAGTGCGGTCCTGCCTGCGGCTACGATAACAATATCTTCGCGCATGAAAACATTCTCCTGGGGATAAAGTTCTGTATGATACGAGTGGTGTAATGTTACGCGTGTCAACAATAAGCCGAGAGGGCTTGCAATTGCAAGCCATTTTGAGCGAAACTGTCAACAATGTTGCGATGCACAAATTAGCATGTTAAGCTTGTGAAAATCAACCTTTTTTAACGCGGAGGATGGGAATGGTGATGGATGCTTGGTCAGATAATATGATGAAAAGTTGGTCTGATGCGCAGAAGCGTTATTGGGATGCTTGGTCAGAGCTTGCCAACATGGGAAAGCCTGGCTCGCCGGTCATGCCCAATATCGGCGCGTCGGCCTGGCCGCAAGGATTGGATCAATGGTGGAAAGCAGTTAGTCAGTATTCCGCGCCGGGCGCATCAACCGATGCTTTCCAGCGTATGGTGGATATGGGCAAGGTCTATATGAACCTTGCTGAGAACGCCTATAACGTCCAGAGGGCGGGAACAAGCGGGACGGAAGCCATGAATGCATGGATGGACGCGATGGAGTCCGGTTTCCGCGCTTGCTGCACCCAGTTGGAAGCGGGTAAATATACGGCGCATGGCTTTGGTATTGGCCAGGCGGCGATGGATAGCTGGCAGCGCGTGCTCAACAGCATGGGCATGCAGGCGTTCCAACAGATGGGTGCTGGTGGTTTCCACATGCCATTGTCTGAAAACTGGCATGAGCAGTTGCGGAAGATGCTGGACACGCCTGCTGTTGGCTTCAACCGTGAGTCGCAGGAGCGCTTGCAAGACTTGACGCAGCTAGGGGCCAATTACCAAGAGGCGATGGATGATTACCTGGAGGCGTTTGCCAAGCAGGGTATTGAGTCGGTGACTGCGTTGCGCGCCCGTGTCGCCAGCTTGCGTGAGGATGGCAAGAAGATCAGCACCCTGCGTGAGCTTTATGACCTGTGGGTGGATGTCAATGAAGAGGTTTACGGCAAGTTCGCCATGACCGACGAATATCAGGTGGTCTATGGGGATCTGGTCAATGCCTTGATGGCGTTTAAACAGGGGATTAATGCTGAACTGGACAGTGCATACGAAGCGGCCAATCTGCCAACCCGTAAAGACCTGAATGCCGCTTTCCAGAAACAGCAGGAAATTCGCCGTGAAAACCGCGCCCTGCGCAAGCAGTTGCAGGAGCTGGCGCGGAAAGTGGACGCCATGTCCGCCGGTTCGGCGTCAACGGCTCCGGAACAATTGCCAGTTTCTGTAACGGATGGCGGTTCGGATGCTGACGACAACCAGGCGTCAGCTAAACCAAAAGCTCCCCGCGCCGCCAGCAAGAAACCTGCTGCTTCCGCTTGATCACCGGACTGAATTCAAGGAGAACGAATATGCCGTTTCAAATGCGTCCAGATGAAATTCTGAACGAAGTCAAAACATTCAATGAGAAACTCGCACAGGGTATGACCAACTTGATGGAAGTCGGCGAGATTTCCAGTGGCGTCACCCCGTTCGAGGTGGTGTACCAAGAAGACAAGCTCAAGCTGATCCGTTATATCGGCGAGAAAGAGCCGACCAATAAAATGCCCGTGCTGATCGTGTATGCGCTGGTGAATCGCCCGTATATGACTGACATCCAGGAAAACCGCTCCACTATCAAGGGGCTGTTGGATGCCGGGCAGGATGTTTACTTGGTCGACTGGGGCTACCCCGACGCTTCTGACCGTTACCTGACGCTGGATGATTATCTGAATGGTTACTTGGATAATTGCGTGGATGAAATCCGGGCGCGCCATGGCCTGGACGCCATCAATCTGCTGGGGATTTGCCAGGGTGGCGTTTTCAGCTTGTGCTACACCGCCATGCATCAGGAAAAAATTAAAAACTTGGTGACAATGGTGACGCCGGTGGATTTCCAGACCCCTGACAATATGCTCAGTCATTGGGTGCAGAATATGGATATCGATTTGCTGGTGGACACCCTTGGCAATGTCCCAGGCGAAATGCTCAACTGGACTTTCCTCAACCTCAAGCCTTATCAGTTGATGGGGCAGAAATATTTGGGGATGGTCGATGTCATGGGGGATAGCCAGACGCTGAAAAATTTCATGCGTATGGAAAAGTGGATTTTTGACAGTCCAGACCAGGCGGGCGAAGCCTTTCGCGAGTTCACCAAGAATTTCTTCCAGCAAAACAAGCTGTTGAAAGGCGGGCTCCAAATCGGTGGCCATGCTGTTGATCTGAAGTCCATCACAGCACCAATATTTAATGTGTTCGCTGAACAGGATCATCTGGTTCCGCCGGACGCTTCGCGGGTGCTTAATGGGGCGACCAGTTCAAGTGATTATTCCGAGCTGTCTTTCAAGGGCGGCCATATTGGCATTTACGTCAGTGGCAAAGCGCAGAAAACCATCCCGCCCGCAATAGGCGCATGGTTGACAGAGCGCAGTTAAAATTTTTAGAAGAAACATCCTATACGGAGCTTGACGGCGAGTCCGATGCTCCGTATAGTTCGCGCTCTTGATTGAGGAACGGAAGCAATTATTCCTCCTCTGTTAAATTTCGGAGTATAGCGCAGCCTGGTAGCGCACCTGTTTTGGGTACAGGTGGTCGGGGGTTCAAATCCCTCTACTCCGACCATTCATATTTAGATCGACAACTCTGCGCCCGTAGCTCAACCGGATAGAGCAACGGCCTTCTAAGCCGTAGGTTGCAGGTTCGAGCCCTGCCGGGCGTGCCATCCAAGTCCCGCAGGTCTGAATGCGTTTTCAGTGGTGACTGTAGCTCAGTTGGTAGAGCACTGGATTGTGATTCCGGTGGTCGTGGGTTCGAGTCCCATCAGTCACCCCATCTTCCTGCTTGCTTAATGTTATACAAGTGCATTTCTGCTGTGTATAATCGCCTCCTTTATGGCTTCTTGGCAATGGCTTGCTGCGGAAGCTGATGACTGTACGTGCGAAAGTGGCGAAATTGGTAGACGCGCTGGATTTAGGTTCCAGTGCCGCAAGGCGTGAGAGTTCGAGTCTCTCCTTTCGCACCATCCCATCCAACCAATAGTTAAAAAGACGCCCTGCGTTTTCTGACGGCAGGCGCAGATGAGGTTTTTTGCATGCAAGTTTCAGTAGAAACAACCGGTAACATCGACCGCAAAATGACAGTGGCAGTTCCTGCCGAGCAAATTGACAAGGAAGTGGACAAGCGCCTGAAGGGTATGGTCGGTCGTGTCCGGATTGATGGCTTCCGCCCTGGCAAAGTGCCTTTTAGTGTGGTGAAAAAACGCTATGGCGATTCCGTGCGGTTTGAAGTGGTTGAAAAGTTGTTGGGAGCCACTTTCCAGGAAGCCGCCAGCCAAGAAAAGCTACGTGTCGCAGGCCTGCCGGAAATTGACCTGAAAAATATGGAGGCGGGCAAAGACTTGGAATATGTCGCCAGTTTCCAGATTTACCCGGAAGTTGTCATTGCAGGCGTTGAAACCTTGGCTATCACCCGCCCGGTCGCCGAAATTACTGAAGCTGATCTTGATAAGATGATTGACATCATCCGTAAGCAAAACCAGGAGTGGGTGGATGTTGATCGCGCCGCCGCTGTTGGCGATATGCTGAAGGTGGATTTTGCTGGCACGGTGGATGGCGAGGCCTTTGAGGGTGGGGCGGCTGAAGATTATGTGGTTGAATTGGGCGCAGGCCGTATGCTGAAGGATTTTGAAGATGGCTTGCTGGGCATGAAAGCAGGCGATGAGAAGACTATCGACGTGGCTTTCCCGGAGGACTACCACGCCGACAACCTGAAAGGCAAGACTGCGCAGTTCAAGCTTGCGGTGAAACAGGTGCGTGAACCGGCCATGCCTGAAGTCAATGAGGATTTCATTAAAAAATTCGGGGTGGAAAGCGGTTCCGTCGAGGAGTTCCGCGCGGAAATCAAAAAGAATATGCAACGTGAATTGGATAACGCCATCAAGACCCAGCTCAAGCAACAGGTCATGGATGGGCTGGCCGAATTGCATGCAATTGATATTCCCAATGCCCTGATCAATGATGAAATCCGCTACATCCGTGATGAGTTTTCGCAAAACACTGGTTCCCAGGCGGATAATATGCCGGATGAGCTGTTTGCACCCCAGGCGGAGCGCCGCGTCAAGCTGGGTTTGATCGTGGGTGAAATTATCCGCCAGAATGCTTTGCAGCGTGATCCCGCCCGTGTTGACGCGATGCTGGAGGCGGTGGCGGCCAGTTACGAAGAGCCGGAAGCACTGAAGAGCTATTACCGCAGCAACCGTCAGGCCATGCAGACGATTGAGGCGGCGGTCATGGAAGAGATGATTGTTGATTGGGCAATGGAAAAAGCGACAGTGACCGATGAACATCGTGACTTTGACAGCGTCATGAACCCGAATAAACAGGGGCAGGCTGTAGCCTGAGCTCCTGCACATTAATAAGGTAGGTTGTAATGTTTGGAAAGAACCCGATTGAACCGCGCGCCGTTGGGGTGCCAATGGTCATTGAGCAATCTGCACGCGGTGAGCGCGCCTTTGACATCTATTCCCGCATGTTGCGGGAGCGGGTCATCTTTTGCGTGGGTGAAGTTGAAGACTACATGGCCAACCTGATTGTGGCGCAATTGCTTTTCCTGGAGTCGGAAAACCCGGAAAAGGAGATCCATCTGTATATCAACTCTCCGGGTGGCGTTATTACTGCGGGCATGGCGATTTATGACACCATGCAATTCATCAAGCCGGATGTGAGCACGCTATGTATCGGCCAAGCCGCCAGCATGGGGGCTGTCCTGCTGGCGGGCGGGGCGAAAGGCAAGCGGTTTGCGCTGCCGCATTCCCGCGTCATGATCCATCAGCCATTGGGTGGTTTCCGTGGGCAGGCGTCTGACATTGAGATCCATGCCCGTGAAATCCTCAAGATGCGCGAGGAGCTGAACCGGGTGTTGGCCAATCATACGGGGCAGCCGATTGATCGTATTGAGCAGGATACCGACCGTGACAACTTCATGGATGCCGAAGCGGCGCGTTCCTATGGCCTGATTGATGAGGTGTTTACTGTCCGCTCCTGATGGTTTGTGCATTTCCATATTCCATTTGTCAGAAAACAGCCTGTCATTGCAGGCTGTTTTCGTGTCTGGACAGGTGTTTTTCAGGTAAAGAAGCGTAAAATACTTCAGAAAGCCGAGTATTCTTGTCACAAGGCAGGATTATCACAATAATATGGCTTGAAAACATACATGTGGACATTACTATAGTTCCTTTCATTAGTGTTGATGTGCCACTGGCTGGCACAGGATAGAGGTTCTGATGAGCAAAGATAGAAGAGGCGATCATGATAGCGGCAAGTTGCTGTACTGCTCTTTCTGCGGGAAAAGCCAGCATGAAGTGCGCAAGCTGATCGCCGGCCCGTCGGTATTCATTTGTGACGAATGTGTCGATCTGTGTAACGACATTATTCAGGAGGAAATGCATGCCGTACAGGGGGCTGATGAACAATCCTCCCTACCGACGCCGCATGAAATCAAGGCCAGCCTTGATGAATACGTCATTGGTCAAGAATTGGCGAAGCGGGTATTGTCAGTAGCCGTCTATAACCACTACAAGCGCCTGTACAAGAAAAGCGGCAAGGACGATGTTGAGCTGGCCAAGAGCAACATCCTGCTGATCGGGCCCACTGGCAGCGGCAAGACCCTGCTGGCGGAAACGTTGGCGCGCCTGCTGAATGTGCCGTTCACCATTGCTGACGCCACCACTTTGACCGAGGCGGGCTATGTTGGCGAGGATGTGGAGAACATCATCCAGAAACTGCTGCAGAAATGCGATTACGATGTGGAAAAAGCCCAGACCGGCATTGTCTACATCGATGAAATCGACAAGATTTCCCGCAAGGCAGACAACCCATCGATTACCCGCGATGTGTCCGGCGAAGGCGTGCAGCAGGCGCTGTTGAAGCTGATCGAAGGCACTATCGCCTCTGTGCCGCCGCAGGGTGGGCGCAAGCATCCGCAGCAGGAGTTCTTGCAGGTTGACACCCGCAATATCCTGTTCATTGTGGGTGGCGCGTTTGCGGGGATGGACAAAGTGATCCGCCGCCGTACTGAAAAAGGCAGCATCGGTTTTTCTGCCAAGGTCAAGGCTCCGGATGAAAGCCGCAGTTTCGGCGAAGTCATCAAGGACATTGAGGCTGAAGACCTGGTGCATTATGGCCTGATCCCTGAATTCGTGGGCCGTCTGCCGGTTGTGGCGACGCTTGAGGAGCTGGATGAAGTGGCGTTGGTGCAAATTCTCACCGAACCGCGCAACGCCTTGACCAAGCAATACGCCAAGCTGTTTGACATGGAAGGTTCGGAACTGGTGTTCCGGGACGACGCGCTGCATGCCATTGCCCGCAAGGCGATGGAGCGCAAGACTGGGGCGCGCGGGCTGCGCTCCATCATGGAGAAAATCCTGTTGGACACCATGTACGACCTGCCATCCGAGCAGAATGTCAGCAAGGTGGTGGTGGATGAATCCGTCGTCAATGGCGAATCCACACCTTATCTGATCTATGAGAATGTCGAGCCGCAGCAACTGGCTGCCGGTGAATAACCTCTGTTGCCGTATCCGGTTGCAAGGCCGGATGCGCAGCCACCTCCATCCGCCAGAGTGAGTTTTAATATGGCTGAATCAATCATTGTTCCTGTTCTTCCCCTGCGTGATGTCGTGGTTTACCCACATATGGTCATCCCTTTGTTTGTGGGAAGAAACAAATCCATTCAGGCGCTTGACATGGCGATGGACAGCAACAAGCAAATCCTGCTGGTTGCCCAGAAAAGCGCCGAAGTTGATGCACCGGAGTTGGATGATGTGCATACCATGGGAACCCTTGCCACCATTTTGCAGTTGCTGAAGCTGCCAGATGGCACACTGAAAGTGTTGGTGGAAGGCTTGGAGCGCGCAGAGATTATCGCCATTGACAATGCTGGGGATTTTTCGGCGGCGAGGGTGGAAATCCGTCCGTCCCAATCGGGGGATTTCCGCAAGGTTGAGGTGTTGAGCCGCTCCCTGATCAACTTGTTTGAGCAGTATGTCAAGTTGAACAAGAAGGTGCCGCCTGAAATCCTGTCATCCCTTGCCAGCATTGATGACCCTGTCCGTCTGGCTGACACCATCGCCGCGCACATTGGCCTGAAAATCACTGAAAAGCAAAAAATTCTGGAAATGCTGGAAGTGGAAGAGCGCATCCAGTACCTGATGGAGCTGATTGAAGGTGAGATCGACCTGTTGCAGGTTGAGAAGAAGATCCGTGGCCGCGTCAAGCAGCAAATGGAGCGCAGCCAGCGTGAGTATTATCTCAACGAGCAGATCAAGGCGATCCAGAAAGAATTGGGCGAGATGGATGATGGCGCGCCCAATGAAATGGAGGAGCTTGCCCGCAGGGTTGAAAATGCAGGCATGCCCAAGGATGCGCGTGAAAAAGCTGACGCAGAACTGAAAAAGCTGAAAATGATGTCCCCCATGTCGGCGGAAGCCACCGTGGTGCGCAATTACATTGATTGGCTGGCCAATCTACCGTGGAAGAAAAAATCCAAGGTCAACAACAACCTGTCTGCCGCAGAAAAAGTGTTGAATGAAGACCACTATGGCCTAGAGGAGGTCAAGGAGCGCATCCTCGAATTCCTGGCTGTGCAGCAGCGGGTCAAGAAACTCAAAGGGCCAATTTTGTGCCTGGTCGGGCCGCCTGGGGTAGGTAAAACTTCCTTGGGGCAATCCATCGCCCGCGCCACCGGCCGTAAATTCACCCGTATGGCGTTGGGCGGCGTGCGTGATGAAGCGGAAATCCGTGGTCACCGCCGCACCTACATTGGCTCCCTACCGGGCAAAATCATCCAGAACCTTTCCAAGGTTGGAACCCGTAACCCATTGTTCCTGCTGGATGAGATCGACAAGATGTCCACGGATTTCCGTGGCGACCCCTCTTCAGCCCTGCTGGAAGTGCTGGATCCGGAACAGAACCACACCTTTGCCGACCATTATCTGGAGGTGGACTTCGACCTGTCGGATGTCATGTTTGTCGCAACCTCCAACAGCATGCGCATTCCGGGGCCATTGCTGGATAGGATGGAGGTTATCCGTATTCCGGGCTATACCGAAGATGAAAAGCTCAGTATCGCCAAGAATTACCTGATTCCCAAACAGGTCAAGAGCAATGGTTTGCGCAAGGGGGAACTCAGCATCAGTGATACGGCGGTGCTGGACATCATCCGGCATTACACGCGGGAAGCCGGGGTGCGCAACCTGGATCGGGAGATTTCCAAGTTGTGCCGCAAGGCAGTCAAAGACCACCTGCTGAACAATAAGAAAAAGACGTCGATTACGCCCCGTAATATCGAAAAATATCTGGGTGTGAAGCGTTTCGATTACGGACGCGCCGACAAGACCAACCAGATTGGGCAGGTGACCGGGTTGGCGTGGACTTCTGTGGGTGGCGATTTGCTGACCATTGAAAGCGCACTATTGCCAGGCAACGGCATGATCAAGAGCACTGGGCGCCTGGGTGAGGTGATGAAGGAATCCATCCACGCAGCTGAAACTGTGGTCAAGAGCCGCGCCCGCAGTTTGGGGATTACCCGCAAGTTCCTGCGCAAGCATAATGTCCATATCCATGTGCCGGAGGGTGCCACCCCGAAGGATGGGCCGAGTGCAGGGATCGGCATGGTGACGGCCATGGTTTCGGCGATGACCCGGATTCCGGTTAATGCCGATGTCGCCATGACGGGGGAAATCACCTTGCGTGGTGAAGTGCTGCCGATTGGCGGGCTGAAAGAAAAGCTACTGGCTGCTCACCGTGGCGGTATCAAGTTGGTGCTGATTCCACGGGAAAATGAGAAGGATTTGGCAGAAGTTCCGGATAATGTCAAAAAAGGGTTGGAGATCCGCCCGGTCAAGTGGATTGATGAAGTGTTGGCTTTGGCGTTGGAGCGTGCTCCTGAACCGCTGGCTGATGATGAAGATTTGGATGAGGAAGGGGATAACCAGCAAACGGCTTCTGCTTCGGCGGGTGATGATGAGGATGCTGCTCCTACTAGGCCACATTAATGTTCCGCACGGGGGATGAAATGCTGCGGTGTGTTTGAAGTCCGTCATTTTGTTGACATATTTCTGATGTCGCTGGTATAACTGTCGGGCGTATCCGCATGGGTGGCTCTGCTGGCCTTTCAATGGCAGGAGTGTTTCGGTTTTCCCCTATAATGAATTCATAAGGAAAGTTTTTATGAATAAATCAGAACTGATTGATGCAGTATCAGAGAAGTCTAATTTAACAAAGACAGATGTTGATAAGGCATTTAAGGCTTTTGTTGAAGTCATCAGTGAGGCTCTGGCCAAAGGAGAGCAGGTTGCATTGGTTGGTTTTGGCACCTTTTTAGTGCGTGAACGTCAGGCGCGCTCCGGCCGTAATCCGCGTACAGGTGAAACAATTTCTATCGCTTCTGCAAAAATTCCTTCATTTAAGGCTGGCAAAGCATTGAAGGATGCAGTAAACTAGCGCCCTTTCCAACGACGGGTAGTTAGCTCAGTTGGTAGAGCGTCGCCCTTACAAGGCGAGGGTCGGGGGTTCGAGTCCCTCACTACCCACCATCGTTGCTTTAAGGTTATATCGCGGAGCGGTAGTTCAGTTGGTTAGAATACCGGCCTGTCACGCCGGGGGTCGCGGGTTCGAGTCCCGTCCGCTCCGCCAGCTTCTTAAAAAAGGATGTCTCACTAGACATCCTTTTTATTGCTTTCGACATATCGCGGAGCGGTAGTTCAGTTGGTTAGAATACCGGCCTGTCACGCCGGGGGTCGCGGGTTCGAGTCCCGTCCGCTCCGCCAGCTTTTCTCATTTCATCCCCTCGTTTCTTCCTGTATGATTGCGTCTTTGCGCGCGTGGGGCGTGCGTATTACTTATTCATCAACATGCTAGACAAAAACGTAAAAGACCATGCTGCAATCAATTCACGATAAAGCCAAAGGCTGGATTGCTTACTTAGTTGTAGGTTTAATCACTATTCCCTTCGCCCTGTTTGGCATCAACCAATATTTTGAAGGCGGCGGCAAACGGGCGGCTGCTGTGGTTAATGGCGAGGAAATCTCGACACAGGAGGTTCAGAATGCGCTGTTACAAATGAAACAGCAGTTCGGAGGGCAGTTGCCGCCTGGAATGGATGAGGCTTTGAAAGGCAGTGCTTTGGAATCCGTCATTAATCAGGCATTGTTGCGGCAAAAAATTAAGGAAGATGGTTATCGCGCCAGTAATCAGGAGGTTGCAGACGCCATTGCCGCCATTGAAGTGTTTCAGAAGGATGGCAAGTTCGATAAGGCGACGTATGAGGGGCTTTTAAAAATGCAGCGGCGTGATCCAACGGCATTCGAAGAGCAAGTGCGCCACGACCTCTCCCAGCAGCAATTACGCAGTGCTGTCTTGGAAACTGCATTCCTGCCTAAGGCCGAGGCCGAACAATATCAGGCATTGCAGCAGCAGCAACGTGATCTGGAGACCTTTACGTTAAAGGTGGCTGCTTTTCAGCCGCAGGTGCAAATCACCGAAGAGCAAATTGGTAACTATTACGAGCAGCATAAGACCTCTTACATGACAGACGAGAAAGTCCAGTTGGCTTACCTGGAACTTAAGCGTGATGATCTTGCGGCGAAGCTCAAAGTGGATGACGCGACCTTGCAGAAATGGTTTGATGATAACTCCGACCATTATGTGCAGCCGGAGGAACGCATTGCCAGTCATATTTTGGTCAGTGTCGATGAGCCAGCAAAGGATGCGGACGCGAAGAAACGCATCGATGCATTGTACGCCGATATTCAGTCGAAAAAACGCACGTTTGAAGAGGTGGCACGAACCGACTCAGATGACAAAATATCTGCGGAAAAAGATGGCTTGCTTGGTGTGGTTGTTGCGTCTGACTGGGGGCCGGAATTCATGAAAGCGGTTTCGGCGTTAAAGGTTGGCGAAATGTCTGCTCCGGTCAAAACGGAGGCCGGTTATGAAATTATCCGGGTGCAGGAGATTAAGCCTGCCAAGCAGAAAACCTTTGCCGAAGCGCGTGAAATGGTCGACAAGGATTATCGTGCTGAACAATCCGACAAAGAGTTCCAGGATAAAGGCGAAGTGCTTGGCCGGGTCGCTTATGAACAAGATGGCGATCTGGCACCAGCAGCCAAAGAAACCGGCCTGACGGTGCAGCAAACTGGTTGGGTGACCCGTGTGCAAGGTGAGGGCGTCGCCGCCAGTCAAAAACTGCGTGAAGCTGCCTTTGGTGATGATGTGCTGACGTCCGGCAAAAACTCAGACTTGCTGGAGCTGGAAGATGGCCACGCTGTTGTTATCCGCGTTGTCAACCATGAAGCGGCGGCGCAAAAACCGTTGGCGGAGGTGCATGACGAGATTCGTAATATCCTGTTGGCTGAAGACGCCCGCAAATTGACAACTCAGAAAGGCGAAGAGTTGCTGAAAAAATTGCGTGAGACTTCATCCTGGGCTGCTTTGACTGAAACAGGCGTGGAAGCTACGGTTGACAAACTTGGTCTGGTGGGGCGCGCCGATGGCAAACTGCCACCAGAAGTGTTGGAAAAGGCGTTCGCCATGAACCATCCTGCCCAAGATAAACCTGTTTGGGCGGGCGCGTCATTAAGCAATGGTGACTACGTCATTATTGCACTCAAGGCCATCAAACCTGGTGAATCCAAATTGGACGCCGCCGGTGAGACGGCGTATGAGCAGGGTATTGGCTCTCGGGAGTTGGGTGCTTTCCTGCAAGGCATGCGTGAAAGCGCAGACGTGGTTACCCACCCAGAGAATTTATGATCGGGAAATGAAAGTCCATCTGAAAGCGTTGGGATGCCGCTTGAATGAGGCGGAGCTGGAACAGTGGTCGCAGCAGTTCCGTGCGGGTGGCCATGAAATTGTCGCTAGCGCTCCAGATGCAGATGTACTGGTTTTAAACACTTGCGCGGTTACCAATGAGGCGTCAGGTAAGTCCAGGCGTCTGATGCATCGCCTCTACCGGGAAAATCCCGCCGCCAAGCTGGTCGTTAGCGGTTGTTACGCCAGTCTGCAAACTGATGAAGTTGCTCAGGTCTTGGGTGTGGATTTGGTTGTGCCCAATGCTGATAAGGATCAACTTCCCCAAACGGTCATGCAGCATTTTGCGTTACCAGTCATGCCAGCCATGGCGAGCGAACCTGGCGAAGCACCGCTGTTCTTGCGCGGGCGTCAGCGCGCATTCATCAAAATCCAGGACGGTTGCCGTTACCGCTGCACGTTTTGTATTGTCACGTTGGCCAGAGGGGAGGAACGTAGCCGTACCCAAGCGGATATTGTTTCTGAAATTAATGCGTTATCTTCCCAGGGCGTCCAAGAAATAGTGTTGGCTGGAGTGCACGTCGGCGGTTATGGCAGTGATACGGGCAGCTCCTTGTATGCACTGGTGCAAGCTATCCTGCGTGAAACCGATATACCCCGCATCCGTTTTGCTTCGGTCGAGCCTTGGGATTTGCCCGAGAACTTTTTCACCCTGTTTGATGATCCGCGCTTGATGCCGCATATGCATCTGCCGCTGCAAAGTGGGGCAGATTCGGTGTTGCGGCGGATGGCGCGGCGCTGCAAGACGGCTGAATTTTCCCGGTTGGTGGAACAAGTGCGTGGTGTAGTGCCAGGATTCAATGTCACCACTGATGTCATTGTCGGCTTCCCCGGAGAAACGGATGAGGAATGGGGACAGACTCTGGAATATGTGCAGGCTGTCGGTTTTGGCCACATGCATATCTTTACTTACTCGGTTCGAGAAGGCACCAAAGCTGCTGGTTTGCCTGGGCAAGTGGCTGAATCGATCAAAAAAACACGCAGCCAAGCCCTGCATGCCATTGGTGAGCGCATGCAGAAGGAATGGCTGCAACGTCAGGTTGGTGGGTTAGTCCCAATTTTATGGGAATACGGGCGCATAGATAATGGGCGGCGCATTTATACCGGCTATACTCCTAATTACTGTAAGGTCAGGGTATCCGTGCCAGAAAATATTTATCTTGACAACATGGTGACGAGAACCCAGTTGTTAGGTATGGATACTGATGGTGTATTGGAGGGGAGGATAGTCTATGCAAACTAAGCGTTGGTTGGCTGGCATTTATCTGCTGGTGGTAATAATAGGGTTGTCAGGGTGTATTTTTTCATCAGAATCCCAACAGGCACGCGAAGTGGCGGAAAAATTCTGGCAGGCGATCTTAAGCAATGATATGGATGCTGCCAAGGATTTGACGACCTGGGAGAGTGCGCAATACCTGCAATTCCTCAGCAGTAAAAGTGTGTCAGCACAGCGTTTTGAAACTGGTGAAATCAAGGTTGATGCTTCCACCGCTGAAGTGGCGACTGTGCTATACGGCGGTGAAAAAGGCGATATGAAGATTCCTGTGCGAACAGTCTTGGTTCGTGACAAAGAGAATGCATGGCAGGTTGATGTCCAAAAAACAATGGGTTCCATGGTCAGTGGAGCAATGGGTGCAGTTGTAGACCAATTGAACCAGTTTATGGACAATGGCTTGAAGGATCTTGACCAATCATTGGCTGATAGCGTCAACAAGCTGAATCAAAATTTAAAGCAGGGCGTTGATCAGCTGAAAAAAGAACTGGCAAAGCCACCAGCGGTTGCGCCTGAGCCTCCTCCTGTGACAACGCCTTCCCCACCAGCAAAACAGTCAATATAAGCTCAAAATATAAGCATAATATTGTGTTAAATCCATGGCATGTTGGATTTCTATTGCATTCAGGCAAAATTCAGGTTTAGATAGGGCAGATGTCCGTATAAAGCCAAAAACTGCAATTTTGTCAGGCAGTTACTGGAATAAACATAAAGGGATGTTATGTTGGTGCCATTCATTTTGAATGGCCCGATTAACTGAAGAGGGATCCCCGCATGCCTAAATTAATCATTAAACAAGACTTGCCTGAGCCTTCCGCCCAAGAAAAGCTGGAAAGCATTTTGCGTCTTCTTTTGCCCGTATTGTTGCTGCTTGTGACCGCTGCGGTGGCTTTGTCATTCTATTTGGCGCGTGAACCGGAAAAGGCGGATATGGCCGTTTCGTCCGCTTCGGGAGCTAGCGTTGAAATGCCGCTGGTTTATAAACGCCAAGAGGAACGTTTGACGGCAATGATTCATGAATTTGATGAAGAGGAAAGGGAAGAGATCGAAGGATCCGATAAGCATGCGGCTTTGGTTGCCAAAGCGAATGCAATTTTGCAACAACTGTCAGAAATGAATGGCATTGTCGAAGGGTTGGGCATAGCGGTGAAAGATAAGCAGGCGTTGCTAGCGCAACACCGGTATCAGCAGGATTACTGGGAGTCGAAACGGATATTCCATAATCTACGCTTGGCGCGTTTTGACAATGATGCCCAGAAACCCGGGGCAACCAATGTGCAATCGGCGGTGGCAGTGGTTCCTGCGCCAGTAACAACGGAGCCTGCGGAAAAGGTTGTTGCTGATAATCGGGAGCCTGAGCCTACGCATACGGAAGCTAATCCCAAGGTTGATTTGCCCGCCGATTTTTGCCCGCTGTTTGGCCCTGGTGCTGCCGCCTGTAAAGCTGGGGCAACTGGGAAAGACAGCCACGAGTAATGGCATTATTCCAGTGCGAGAATGCTGCTCCACTCTTGTCCGGTGACTGGGAGGACGGAAAGGCGGTTTCCCTTGCGTACTAGTGGCATGTCCGTTAGGGAAGGCTGCTCCCGCAATTCACTGAGGCTGATAGTGCGTTTCAGTTTACGCATGAACTTTACGTCCACACGGTACCAGCGAGGATTTTGCGGATCGCTTTTCGGGTCAAAATATTTTGCTTCTGGATTGAATGCAGAGTCATCTGGATAGCCTGCGCGGGCGATTTCGGCAATGCCTACAATGCCGGGCATTTCACAGTTGGAGTGATAGAAAAACACTTGGTCGCCAACCTGCATCTGATCCCGCATCATATTGCGCGCTTGGTAGTTACGCACCCCGTCCCATGGTTCGACGTTTACTTTCTGCAAGTCATCAATACCAAAGACATCTGGTTCCGATTTCATTAGCCAGTATTGCATGGTTCGCCTCAGGTTTTTTGTTCGGGTGTAATCTGCATCACTGTAAATTGCCCACTGGAATGTCCCATGTGTGCTTGGAGCCAGGGCAAAATTGTGCGCATTTGGTCGGCCAGTAGCCAAGATGGATTGATGATAAACACACCACTACCCGTCATGCCCATGCCATTGCTGTCCGGATGCGGACAAAATTCGACTTGCAATATATCCGGTATGCCAGTTTTTTGCAGATCCAGCGTCATTTGTCTGACTCTCTGGCGCATTATGACGGGATACCATAGCAGATAGGTGCCAGTGGCGAATCGCTGGTATGCTTGCCTTAGCACCGTCACCGTTGCAGTGTAGTCGTTTTTCAGTTCATAGGAAGGATCTATCAGGATGACGGCGCGGCGGGTGATGGGAGGCAATAGCCTTAACAGGCCTTGCAGCCCATCCTGTTTACTGGTGCGGGTACGTTTATCCTGACCCAACAGCTTTTCCAAGGCGTTGAAATCTGCTGGGTGCAATTCAAACAGGTGCAACTGATCCTTAGGCCGTAGCAATTTCGCCGCCAGCCATGGTGAGCCAGGGTATTGTTGTAAGCGCCGGTCGGGGTTCAGCTGCTGCAACAATTCCAGATAGGGCGATAGGGTGTCAGGACAATCACTGACGTTCCACATCGCCTGGACGCCTTGGGCGAATTCACGGTTTTTCTGGGCCTCTGCGCTGTTTAGGGGATATAAGCCACAGCCAGCATGGGTGTCGATATACCATAATGGTTTGTCTTTGCGTTGGTAGTAATCCAACGTCAATACCAGCAGCAGGTGCTTGAGAACATCGGCATGGTTGCCTGCATGGAACGCATGGCGGTAACTGAGCAAGAAATCTCCTTTGGAGGCGGAGGGAAAGGTTCCCGTCCGTCTCTGTCGGGTGGTGTTGGTTTACTGTGTCAGGGTAGCGTCTGGTGTTGCATTGCCAGTGTTGGCGGAGGGGGCTGCCGTGTCAGGTGCGGTAGGCGCAACTGCCGGAGCAACTCCATCAGAGCCAGGCATGGGTGGAATTGGCGCTACTGGCGGTTCGGGTGGAAGCATAAAAGGCGGTAGGCCATTGCCCATGCCATATGGGGAAACTGGACGCGGGTAATGGCGATAATTATTGCCAAATCCCATGCCTGGGAAGTTAGGGCCATTACTCCAGGGGCTATTGCTCCACGGTGCGTTATGCCAGGGGCCATTATTCCACGGGCCGTTGTTCCAGTTGAAAGGAAAGCCAGATTGGTTGTGCCAAGGGCCATTGCCCCAAAAAGGCATAGCACCCCATGATGGGCCATTGTTCCAGGAAGGCCCACCGCCCCATGCTGGGCCGCTTCCCCAGTTGAAGCCATTGCCTGGGCCGTCAGCACTGCTCCAGTTCATGTTGGGGCTCCAATTCCAGTCGAAGCTGTCGAAGCTCCAGCCTTTGGAATTGGCGGCGCTTGAGGCCATGGCGATCACAATGCCGACAATAACTCTTTTCATGGTGCTGCTCCCTTTGCTTTTCAATCATGTAAAACGAAAACAGGCCGAATGAATTCGGCCCGTTGAGTATAATCCTTTCTGCCAGGATTAGTTAGCAGGTGGGACTGGCGCTGCTGTTGGGGCCGGTGCTGCGGATGGCCCTGGGGTTGCGCCAGGTGCCACAGGGAGAGGGGCCATCATCGGCGCGCCCATTTGCGGCACAGGCATTGGTTGGGGAGCCATCATCGGCATGCCCATTTGCGGCGCTGGCATCATAGGGGCACCGTAACCCATGGGGGGCATCATAGGAGCGCCATAGCCCATTGGTGCTCCATAAGATGGCATTCCAGGGTAGCCTCCGCCCATGAATGGCATGCCATATGAGCCACCGTTGTCGTTGTTGTTGTCCCAGCTGTCAGTAAACTCTTCCATCCAGTACATTGGTGTCCATTCTGGCCAATCGCTTTCATCCCAGTAAGGGCCGTAAGGGCCCATTTTCCATTCGCCATTATTGCTGCCAAAGAAGTCTGCGCTTGCAGTGGCGGACAATGCCAGAAGGCTTAAGCCAACCAGTAATTTTTTCATCTGAATATCTCCTATGCGGTGTCATTTCATCTCAGGTTCAGCCTGAACTTCCACTAACTATATCAGTATATTCTAATATAATCTAGTATTAAACTGAAAAAAGCCACAGTCGGATGTGACTGCGTCCAGTGGGACATCCCATGGTTGTTGGGGTAACGACTCTACCTGCTGGAATGCGTAAGCAAAACCACATAAGTAAGGGCGGCGGCTGTTATTTGCCGGTATCCGTTTGAAACTAAAGGTGCGATCGTAAAAACCGCCTCCCATGCCTAGGCGGGAGCCATGCTTGTCAACGGCTACCAATGGGGTGATGACCAAATCTATCCAACGTGCGGGGCGGCTATAGCGCCAATGTGGAAGAGGTTCAGGAATCTGGAAGCGGTTGAGGCGAAAGCGAGTATGTTCATTCCAAAGGACAAACCACAGGCGGGCACCGCCGAATGGCGACAAAACCGGTAGGTAGATTTGCTGTCGTGGGTGGGTCAGTTTGCGTAGGAAGGTTGGATCCGCTTCGCCTTTTACCGGCAAATATAAGGCAATATACCGTGCATTGCGGAATAGGGCTCGGCCACTGAGATGGCGGGTGGCTTTGTGGGATAAGTGCTGTTGTTCGTGGGGTGGCAATGCCGCCCGTTGTTTGCGGATGGCAAGACGTAACTGCTGATTAGTCAGGGTGAGGGCTGACGTTGTTGGCATCTTGATTTTTCCGGAAAAATAGGAAGCTAACATCCTCCACTTTAATTTCATCCCCATGGGCAAGTACGCGGGCAGCATGGGTGTTCATGCCTACTGGGCGCATTATATACTGCTCTTGGGGGGCTGGCTCAATCAAGATTTGTCCGGTGGCCAGTTTACCAAGCACTACACGATCGGTGCGTAAAGGGATGATATAACCTGATTTGCGGCCGTTTAACACCTGTAGCCAAACAGTATGCCCAGCCTCCATCAGTTTTGGATGGATGCTTAGACGTTTGAGCTGTGCTTCTAATCCCTGGTCTGAGCGAAAAACAACCTGGTATTTGCCTAGGCCAATAATGTCCCCATCTTCGAGCAAATGACGGTCAACCATGTGCCGGTTGACATAGGTGCCATTGGTGCTTTGTAAATCTTCAAGGAAGCAGTCTTCCCGCACGATGGTGATACGGGCGTGATTATTGCTGATGGTGCGGTCTGGCAAGGCAATGTCGGATTTGCCGTTGCGCCCGAATGTCACGCTTGTTCCCTTGATTGAAAAACGGCGCAGAATTTGTTTGTCCAGCATTACAATCAGTTGGCTCATATTCTGGTGTGACCCCTTGGTTTTAGGCGATGATGTCCAGACGTTCCCCTACCCGAATTCTGGAGGTATGTTTACTGTTGGTTTTCATTAGCGCCTCTACGGTCATGCCATGCTTTTGGGCGATGGTTTGCAAGGTCTCCCCACGGCGAACGGTATGGCTTTTGGATTTTGCGTTGGCGTATTGGACAGGTTTTTTTCTAATTTTGACAGTCGCTAGCCGATTATATCCGGAGGAGGATTTGCTGGCGTAAACTTGGCGGCTAGCGGCTGGCGGTTGGGATTCGATGATCTGGGCCAATTGTTGGGCTTGGCTACGGGGCAATACGATCCGGTTGGAATATTCGGGGGTCGTGACGCCCGTGCGGAAGCAAGGGTTCAGGTTGATTAAGTGTTCTGAATTCAGTCCTGCCATCAGGGCGACCCTGCGCAGGTCAACAGGCTTGTTGACGCGCACCTGCGCCAGCCGCGCGCGATTGGGCGTATCCGCCAGGCTGACGCCATAACGCGGCGCATTGCGGATCAGTTCCTTAAAGGCCAGCAGCCGGGGCACGTACTCGCGGGTTTCCTTGGGCAGGCCGGAAAGATGCCAAAAGTCAGCCGGTAAGCCTGCCGCCCGGTTATTGTCGATCTCCCGTTGGACACGTTTTTCCCCACAGTTGTAGGCAGCCAGGGCCAACAGCCAGTCGCCGTTGAATTCATCGTGCAGTTCTTGCAAGTAACTGAGTGCCGCGCCTGTGGCGGCGAACGGATCCATGCGGGCATCGTAATGCTTGGCTTGTTGCAGGCCGTAGCGGCGCCCAGTGTCGGGAATGAACTGCCACAGGCCTGCTGCGCCAGCGCTGGAGAAAATGTCTGGATCGAAAGCGCTTTCCACGAATGGCAGCAAGGCGATTTCGGTGGGCATGCCTCGGCGATCAATTTCATACACGATCATGTGCAGGAATACACTCGCACGTTCGGACAACAAACTGAGCTGGGCTGGTTTACGGCCATAGTAATTGACAAAATATTGTACGTTTGGATGCTGGTTATAATTGCCATTCAGCTGGAAACCGTGAAAAACACGTTCCCAGGTATCGAAATCTTCATCAATGGATGCTTTTTGATTTTGCGTCTGATGGTAATTGGCTGGCTGTATATTGCCGTCAGTGCCCCTTTGCTGAAAGGAAGCTTTCTGCAGGACGGCTTTTTGTTGCTTGGTTTGGGCATGTTGGACTTTGCTGGAGTCTTCTTGTGAGTCTGGTTTACCCAAGATGCTGGAACAGCCAGAAGTTGTAAGCGCCGCAACAGCGGATGTTGCGATGAGCGCATATTTGCTTATTGTTATCATTCTTTAGACCCCAATGACCCGTTATTTTTAGTGTCGACTGCGATTCGCCGCTATAATGCTGGCTTGGATGGCAGGAGAGCAAAGTGCTTTCCATAATTTAATTTAATCAGTCGAGTTAGTGCGAATATAATACGTATAAAACTTGTGGACAAGGAAAAAACGCTGAACGTTGCTTTAAAAACATTATCACCTCCAGCAGGCATCAATGTATGCAGGGATTGGTATGCCACGTCGGCAGGGCAGTCTACCTTGGAGCGGTTGCAGGTTATAGCGGGCAGGATGACAGCTGATGTGTTTGGCTATCATGCGTTGGAAACTGGGGTGTTGGCGGGGCACTATTCCTTTCTGCAAGAATCACGCATTGCGCATCAGATTGTGCTGGGGTCTATATCAGGAGAAATGGGCAGTGTTGTGGGCGCGCCAGAGTATTTGCCGTTTGCCTTCAGCAATATTGATCTGGTGATTGCCAGTCATGTATTGGATTGCACGCATTGGCCGCATCAGGTGTTGCGTGAAATCGAGCGGGTTTTGGTGCCGGAAGGGCATTGCATCCTCATTGGGTTTAATCCGCTCAGTTTCAAGGGGGTAGGGCATCTCCGCCATATTTATGGGCGCGATGGGAATGCATGCCGTTTTTACTCGACTTTTCGTGTGCGTGATTGGTTGAGTGTATTGGGGTTTGAGGTGCTTGAAACTGTTTCGATCGGTTTCTGCCCAGTTTTTAGGGGAAAGTACCTGTTCAAGCAGACCCGCTGGCTGGATCAGCTGGGCGATAGGCTCGGCTTGATGACTGGCAATGTTTATATCATTCATGCGCAGAAAAAAGTGTCCAAGATGACGCCTTTGTTGCCAGCCCGCAAAATCAAGCCGTTGCTGAAACCGGGGATGATTGTGAACCCAGGTGCCGGGCGCTTTTCCCGTAAAGAGCCGAAATGATGCCAGATCATAAAATAGTTGAAATTTTTACCGATGGAGCTTGCCGGGGCAATCCAGGGCCGGGTGGGTGGGGCGTTTTGTTGCGTTATGATGGGCATGAGCGTGAGCTTTATGGCTACCAGCCTGATACAACCAACAACCAGATGGAGCTGATGGCCGCCATTCAGGCATTGGAAGTTCTTAGCCGCCCTTGCACAGTCGTGCTGACGACAGATTCCCAATACGTTCGGCAGGGGATTACGGAGTGGATGGCAGGCTGGAAACGTAAGGGATGGAAGACAGCTGCTGGCAAGCCGGTCAAAAATCAGGAGCTTTGGCAGCGTCTGGACGTCGCCGCCGCCCGTCATCAGATTGAATGGCGCTGGGTCAAAGGGCATAGCGGCCATGATGAGAATGAGCGGGTAGACCAACTTGCCAATAAAGCCATCGATGAGAGGAAAATATGAGCCGCCAGATTATTCTTGATACCGAAACTACCGGCCTGGATCCAAAGGATGGTCATCGCATCATCGAAATTGGCTGTGTGGAAATGATTGGCCGACAAATGACGGGCAACAATTTTCACCAATATTTGCAGCCTGACCGCCAGATTGACGCTGAGGCCATCGAGGTGCACGGCATTACCAATGAGTTTTTGGCGGACAAACCGCGTTTTGAGGACATTGCTGATAAGCTGTTGGCGTATCTGGAAGGGGCTGAACTGATTATCCATAACGCGCCATTCGATATTGGTTTTCTCAATCATGAATTGCAACTACGTGACCCAAACAGCAAGCCGGTCACCAACTTGTGTACCGTAACCGATACGCTGGTGATGGCGCGGCAGATGTTTCCTGGTCAACGGGCCAGTTTGGATGCGCTCTGCAAACGCTACGAAATTAATAATTCTCACCGTACCCTGCATGGCGCATTGCTGGACGCCGAAATTTTGGCAGATGTGTATCTGGCGATGACGGGCGGGCAGGTGAGCCTGTTGCTGGGGGGGGGGCAGGAAAGCACAGGACACGAGGGCGCAGAGAGTGCCGCCACCAAGGGGATCACAATCGATGTTGCCCGGTTACGGGTAATTGGCGCTACTGAAGAAGAACTGGCGGCGCACACTGAACGTGTCGCCGCTATTACCAAATCCGCTGGCAAATGCCTGTTTGTAGGGTGAACGTTAGAAGTTGAAGGTTGCGCCGACGTAGATCATGTTCGTGTCGGTCTTGACACTGCGCAGGTCGGCATAGTTCTTGTTCGTGTCCAAATGCAGGAACTGGTTGCCTTTGCCGGTATTGAAGTAACGGTCCCAACCCACCCGCACACTCCAGTTATTACCTAATTCTTGCTCAACACCAATGCCTAAGGTTGGGCTGACGCCATGTTCAGTGGTCTTGTAAATTTCATGGACATTGTCGAGATTGATGTAATCCATGCTGTTTTTATTTTCCCACACAAATGCACCCGCCTTGCCGAAGACAGAGGTTTTTCGGGTCAAACGGTGGTTGGCTTTCGCACTGATGCCGATGCCGCGGGTTTTCTGCCGGGCGCTGGCAAACTCAGCCCTCCCTCCCGGAATGCCGTTTTCAGGGCGGTACATATCCAGTGAATAAGTTTCGCCTAAATTGGCGTATTCAGCTTCTACTGCGAAGGTGCTGGTTAAGTTGGCACCGCCATAAACTTTGTGGACTTTGGAGATCCCTCCATTGGTTTTGCTGATGGTAAACTGCGACTCTTCACACTCTGGGCAAAATTGAGTCTCGTTAGTGTTGTTGTGGGTTTTGCCAATGGCTGCGCCAACATAGTACGGCGAATAACCTGCCTCCGCGAGGCCGGAACCCATGAGGGCTGCGATCCCGGCATTGACTGCAATAAATTTTTTCATGGGGTTTGATTCCTGGGGCTTCACTATAAATATATTCTCTTAAATTGGTAGTATGATCGGCAGCTGATAAAATTGTGTTGTGGGAGTTGATAGACGGTTTTGAATGGCAGACAAAAGAATTAAATGCAGATTATGTCCGCAAAAAACACCTTTTATTAGGCACTGAAAGGTTCTATCTGCTGGGGGAAGGAGGAGTTTGAGGCATGTGGCAATGCAATGAAAACATAATTCTATAACTTATATTTGTATTTTATAGTATGCATAATTCTATGCATTTTTGTCGTCTTATAAATTTGTGGAAAGGATTACACCACACTCAACGCCAGCTTCCGCGCATTCGCAAAATCCGTCTTCCCGCTCCCCAGCTTCGGCACTTCATCCACACTGCGGATCATCGCCGGGATCATCAGCGCATTCATCCCGCCATCCACCAGTTTGCGGCGAATTTCGGTTTCGTTGAGTTCGCCCGCAATCATTAGGATGACTTTTTCGCCTTTCTTTTCGTCCGGTAGGTTGACCGCGACCAATTCCAATTCAGGTTCGCCGAGGATGTTGCGCACTTGTTGCTCGATTGCGCCGAGGCTGACCATCTCGCCGCCCAGTTTGGCGAAACGGGAATAACGGTCGACGATGGTGAGGAAGCCGTCTTCGTCCACATGCCCCTTGTCGCCGGTTTTGTACCAGCGTTGGCCATCGAGCATGGCAATGGCATCGGCGGTTTTTTCCGGGGCATCCAGATAGCCTTTCATGACTTGCGGGCCACCAATCAGGATCAGGCCGTCAGTGCCGGTAGGCAAGGTTTCCAGCGTGACCGGGTCGACGACACGGAAGCTGGTGCCAGCCAATGGCAAGCCGACAGTGCCTTCCTTGTTGGCGATCTGGACTTTCCAGTAATGGGTGTCAATCTGGTCGGGCAGGTTGACACTGGCGACTGGTGAAGTTTCGGTTGCGCCGTAGCCTTCCAGGATCTTCTTGCCGAATTTGTCGAGGAACAGGCGGCGCACGTCCGGTGACAGCTTTTCCGCACCGGCCACCACATAGCGTAGGCTCTGGAACATCAGTGGGTGCACGCGCGAGTTTTTCGCATACAGGCGGAGGAAGGTGCTGGTGCCGACCAGCAGGGTGGCTTCGTATTTGGCGATTCCCTTGGCGATATTGACCGCATCGGTAGGGTCGGGGTGGCAAATGAGGGGGATGCCTTCCGCCAATGGCATCAGCGTGGTGGCCAGCAGGCCGAAGGCATGGAAGGTGGGCAAGGTGCCCATAATGGCGTCATTGTCGAGCGTGTTGAACGCATCCGCCACCTGCCGGGCATTTACCGCCAGATTGCGATGGGTCAGTTCAACGCCTTTGGGGGCACCTTCGCTGCCGCTGGAAAACAGGATGGCGGCGGTCGCGTCCATGTCGAATTTCGGTAGGTACAGCCATTGCAGCAC